>JBIKSC010000225.1:0-4316 GCA_044348775.1 Flavobacteriales bacterium
TCAAAACTCTATCAATATATCTCTTTTTTTGGTGATTATTGCGTTGGGGATCACCTCTTCCCATTCCGAACAGAGAAGTTAAGCCCAACAGCGCAGATGGTACTACCGTAACTGGTGGGAGAGTATGACATCGCCAATTTTCGAAAAACCCTTGGGTAATCCAAGGGTTTTTTGTTTTATAGCCTGGCTAAATTCAGTCTATATTCGTCCGAGTTGCTTTGTCGCTAACTAAAACGCTTCACAATGAAACATTCTATAGCCCTTAAAATTTTCAGTCTCGCTGTAGGGGTGCTTATTATGATGATCGTGGCTGCCGTGTTGAACAGTCTCCAAGTTATTCACTTGGGAAATCAGGTCCGAAATATTTCGGAAAATGGGTTGCCTATCAGCATCCAGGGTGCTGAATTGAATGAAAGTGGCTTGAGAAGACGTATTGCTTTCGAAAGACTATACAGAGAATATCAATCCTCTTTTCCCGATTCTGTTGCAATTCTCGAAGCGGAGACAAATTTTGAAAAATTCACCATATCCGTAAATGAGAATATTGCCGGTTTGCGAAACGCACTCCAAGAAATGCCTGAGAGTTCGGAAGAGCGAGCGCTTTTTGCGCAGGCGCGAGAGATTACCGGGGCCATCGAAGCTGTTTTCAATCAACAAACCGAGATTGCTCGACGAGTGCTTGAAAAAACGAAAATGGGGTTGGCGCATGAAACATTTGAGTTAATGCAGGTAAATGTTAAGGCGCAAGGTGACCTTCAAATGAAGCGCAGTGAACTTCAAAACGTAGCGGAGAAGATTGCAGAAAATGCAGTAGAAAGGGCTCGTGTGGCTGAAAGAAGAGTGCTTTGGAGTAGCTTATTGGTTACTATTTTGGCATTAGTGGTAGGTCTTTGGGGGGCTTGGTTCCTCTCCAAACGGTTGGCCAATCCAATTAAGCAATTGGTGAAGTCGACTCAAGATGTACACAGCGGAAATTTATCAATCAAAATTGAAGGACTGCCCGAAGATGAGATTGGACAATTGGGTGATAGCATGAACAGAATGATTGCGGAATTGAAGAAAAAACAAGATCTGCAAGCTGTGATGAGCACGTATATCGATCCACGTGTTGTAGAAAAAATTATATTGCCCGGACGCGTAGAGGTGTTGGCTGGTCAAAAGCAAATTATGACCATCTTGTTTTGTGATATTGCCGGATTCACTGGAATTAGTGAGCGACTATCACCAACCGGACTGGTAAAGATGGTGAATAGGTATTTCACTGTTATGACGGAGTGCATCAAAGCGGAGGGTGGAATCATCGATAAATTCATCGGTGATGCAATCATGGCATATTGGGGCCCCCCATTTATAAGCGAGTCTGAGCAGTCAGCAGCTGCCTGCAGGGCTGCCTTGCGCATGCGGGAAGCACTTCAACAATTCCGTGATGAGTTGCCGGAAATTTTGGGTTTGCGAAAGGATGTACCGGAGATTAATATTCGTATTGGATTAGCCACTGGTGAGGTGGTTGTTGGAAATATCGGAAGCGATATGGCACGCAGCTACACGGTCATGGGCGATGTTGTCAATTTGGCTTCTAGATTGTAGTCCGCCAATAAACAATATGGCACATCCATTATTGTTTCGGAAGAAACTATGCGCATGGCAGATGTGCATGTCGAGGTATTGGAGCTCGATCGGATTGTTGTTAAAGGAAAAACAGAACCTGTTGAAATTTATGAGTTACTTTCCCTGCAGGGTCAGCTTTCTTCAGACATGCAATTAAGAAGGCAGCGCTTCAATCAGGCAGTGGCAGCGTATCGGGCACAGGATTGGATTGCTGCTTCTGCGATATTTTCTGAGCTTATCGAGAAATTCAACGATAGCGCTGCGGACATGTTTATTGCACGCATCAACCTTCTTAAGGAACATGCGCTTGGTTCGGGTTGGGATGGTGTGTGGCGAATGACAAGCAAATAGCTCAACGAGATATCTATTCAACTTGCTTTTGAACTAAATTTCCACGATGAATCACCTCTTCCGAAAAATAGCAGTATCACAGCGATTCTCTGAAACAGAATACGAGTCACTTTGCGCAGAGCTCACGCTGCTGCAAGCCGCAATTGACCATAATGCCCCTTTAAATCCGTTGCTTGTGCGGGCCGGCGTTGCTAGTTTATATCTCTATGCGATAGGCAACAGCCAACAATGCGATGAAGTAGCTTCGTTTATAAACTCTATTGTAAAGCAAGATTTCTCCTCGCCTTGGTCTGATAATGTTATGAAACTATCTGACAATCTATTTGCTGATTTGCAGATGGGCAGAGTCGGTTCTATTCTAGATAAAATCAATGAACAGAAGTCATTAACGGCAGTCAGTTCAGCTAATGAGCTGGTCTCATCCTTACATGATTCACGTTTGTCCGTACTCTATGAAAATAAGGTAGATGAACTGAATATCGATTTTACTGTTCAGATTTTACCCTTTCCTCTAGAAGTGCTTGATCCGCGCATTGTGCGTATTGCACCGGGAAAGGCAAATGAGTTGCACCGTCACGCACACGAAACAGTGTTTATCTTTTTGGAAGGGCAAGGAAAGGTTGTTGTTGATCAGTTTGAAAACACTGTTGAACCCGGCGATTTCGCGTTTATTCCTCGCTGGTGTAATCACCAATCCGTAAATACAGGTAGCTCTGAGTTAGTGTTTCTAGCAATGGCCGACTTTGGATTAACCGGCAAAAGCTTCGTCGGTAATTATCTCAAGACAGCAAGAATGAAGGCACAGTCATCAAATCAATAAACGCACAGCACTTGGAATAATCCGAATTTGTGCGGGCGAAGTTCCTACGCACTCGCCATCCAATTCAATCGGATTATTTGCACCCTCAATGGTCAATTCTTTCACTTGGTAGTAAGAAACTTCGGGATGATAAACCGGCTTGCAACGAATAATAGAAGGTAGATTCATTAGATAATCCCAAACGTTAACACGGGCAAGAATGACACAATCCAACTGTCCGTCATGAACCTGCGCTTCCGGAGCAATGCCGAGTCCGTTTCCAAACCACTTGCCATTCGCTACCACTATGCTCATCGCCGGACCGGAATAGAGAGTGGTTGCAGCCCTTACCGTTGTGTTCCGTTTAAAATAAAATGGCAGCGTCTGTAGAATGCTGCGCTGATATGCTAGAAAAGCGAATTTGCCACGTCGATATTGGTTTACGCGTTGAGCAACGAGGCCGCCGAGTCCAATATCCATGGCATTGATGAAATAACGTTCTTCAGCTTCTCTTCGCGGATTTATGTAACGCACATGTCCGCCGTCCGAATACTGAATGGAACCGGTGTCTAGTTTTTTAAGAAAGATTTCGACGTTGCCATTCAGATTGAAGTTGCGTGCAAAGTCATTGCCGGTGCCGCAGGGATGAATGCAGAGAATGGGAAGTTCATCGGCCGGTTTCCCTGAATTCATAAGAGCATTGAAAACCTCGTTCAGTGTGCCGTCGCCACCCAACACGGCAATATGGGTGAAGTCTTTTTTCAAACACAATGAAGCAATTTCGAAGGCGGAGCCAATTGCGGTAGTTAAAAACGCTTCATGCTCTTTCACCAGGCTAATACTAATTACGTTGAATGCTTTTCTAGCTGCCGAGGAATTTGAGTTAATGATAAAGGCCATTCGCATTGGAATGGAAAGGTAAAGATTTCGATCATGCAAATGTGCTCAATGTTTTGGAGGTGGATTTAAATTGATAGCCTGTCGATGTGCATTTCATATTCGTGAAGTATTCTTGCCATTCAAACCACTGCTATGAATTCCTGGTATTCAGCCTTGTCACTTCGAGATATACAGCACCAATTTGGCTCAGCTGCGTGGATAGTCTCTGAGCAGCAGCTGATAACAAATCTTAATAGACTGGCGGCGTTTACCGGGAGCCCTGAGAGAATTCTCTATCCTGTTAAGGCAAATCCGGCAATTCCAGTGCTTCAAATTCTTGCGCGCGCCGGTGCGGGTGCCGATTGTGCCAATTTGCATGAAATCAATGAGGCGCTTCTTTGCGGATTTCCGCCGGAAAGAATTGTCTATAACAGTCCGATTCAGGATATGCGAGCCATTCATTTCATGCTGGAGTCGGCCGGCACGGTTGTGATTGATGATCCGAATGTGCTGATTCAATTGCAAAATGAATACAGCACCGAACATGACGAGGGTAAGATTTGGCTCAGAATTAATCCTTCATCGAAAGCAGAGTATGCAAAAAAGGACCAATTGCAAGAGTTGATGGCACATGGAAGTGAATCATCCAAATTCGGAATTCCTGAAGAAGAGTTAGCAG
>JBIKSC010000039.1:0-15218 GCA_044348775.1 Flavobacteriales bacterium
TTGCGAAAGGAGATGATAAAGACGAGGCAATTTTGAAAGAATTACAGCGCCTCATCAAAATCAGCAAGCCGATTCGCTTCGAAGGAAACGGCTATGGTGACGAGTGGGTAAAAGAAGCTGCCAAGCGAGGTTTGAGCAACTTGAAAGACACACCAAGTGCATTGAAAGTTTGGAAGAACAAAGACGTAAACAAGATGTTTGAAACGCTCAACGTTCTTACCCATGAAGAAATTCATGCTCGCTATGAAATCGAGGTAGAAACCTACGTGCGCAAGCGTGAAATCGAAGCACGAGTAACCAACGACATTGCAGTGAATCACATCATTCCTGCTGCACTCGACTACCAGACCAAACTGATTGACAACGTGCTTGGCCTAAAAGAAGTTTTCTCTGCTGCGGAGGCGAAGAATCTTTCTCGCACACAAACTGACCTCATCAAGCAAATCTCTGTTGAGATAAACAACATCAAAGATTCTCTTGATAAAATGAATGTGGAACGCAACAAGGCATCAAAAATGGAATTGGAAAAACAGGCTGAAGTCTACAGCAACAAAGTGAAGCCTTTCATGGATGCTGCGCGCGATGCTGCCGACAACCTGGAACTCATTACGGAAGACGAATCATGGCCGCTTCCAAAAATGCGTGAACTCTTGTTCACTCGATAATTTGGGTTTGTTAAGGAAGAAAGGCTGCCAATTGGCAGCCTTTCTTATTTTCAATAAATCAGAATTGAATCAATTCGTTCTTCCGGGATACACCTTCAATGCCTCTCGCAATACTTCTACTGATGCTTGCAATGACTCCTTGTTGAGCACATAGGCCAAACGCACTTGTTTTCTTCCGGGTTCCGGCTTGGAGTAAAACCCGGTAGCAGGCGCCATCATCACTGTTTGATTGTTGTATTCAAATGTCTCCAACATCCACTGGCAGAAAACATCGCTGTCATCTATCGGCAATTCTGCAATGCAATAAAACGCACCCTTGGGCTTAGGGCAAATCACGCCGGGTATCGTATTCAATCCGTCAATCAGAATATTTCTGCGTTCCACATACTCTTCTACTACGCCATCAAAATATGACTGCGGTGTTTCGAGCGCATAGAGCGATGCCATTTGTCCGAAGGTAGGCGGCGACAAACGCGCCTGTGCAAATTTCATGGCTGCTGCCATCACCTGCTTGTTCCGAGTAATCATTGCTCCGATGCGGGCTCCACACATGCTGTAGCGCTTGCTCACACTATCAATCATGATGGCATTCTCTTCCAATCCCTCCAGATTCAGAATGCTGCTTGGAACTGCGCCATCGTAAGCGAATTCTCGATATACCTCATCGGCCATCAAAAACAAATCATGCTTCTTTGCGACATCACGAAGTTGTTCAAGCTCTGACTTGCTGTATAGATATCCCGTCGGATTGCCCGGGTTGCAAATGAGAATACCCTTCGTTTTAGGTGTTATCAATTGCTCGAATGCATCAATCGGTGGCAACGCAAAACCGGTATCGATTGAACTCATTACTGGAATCACCGTTACTCCTGCCATTACTGCAAATCCATTGTAATTGGCATAAAAAGGCTCGGGAATGATCACCTCATCACCCGGATTGAAACAGGTCATGAAAGCAAAAACAAGCGCTTCACTACCGCCGGTTGTCACCATGATTTGCTCGGGAGTCAAGTCAATGGACTTCGATGCATAATACTTGGTAAGACCTTGACGATATGCTGCGATTCCATCGCTGTTGCTGTATTCGACAACCTTCAAATCCAGTTCTTTCATCTTGTTGCGAACTACTTCAGGCGTTTCAATATCGGGCTGACCAATATTGAGGTGATACACCTTGCGTCCTTGCTTCTTAGCAGCTTCTGCATAAGGAACCAGCTTTCGAATGGGTGAAGCCGGCATAGCGACCGCTTTCGATGAAATATGGGGCATAATGAAATTTTTATTGGCGCAAATGTAAACGCTCGCAGCATCCACGGAGCGAATTCACAACTCCTTCCACATAAAATGATGAGGACCGATCAAAGGCACTTCATAGACATCATCAAACTTAGAAAAACCGATGCTTTCATAAAAGGGTGCCGCAATTAGACGAGCGTCACACCACAAAAGATCAATCTTTCGCTTGCGCAATTCTTCACAAGCAAATGCAATTAGCTGCTCACCAGCATGTCTCCTGCGATAGTCAGGATCTGTCGCCATGGCACGAAGGCGATATTGATGCTGTTGACTCAATCGTTGCGAAGTAATTTGAAAAAAAGACCCTATGCTGATTAGAGTTTCCCCATCAAAAACGCCTACGTGAAAAGCATCCTCGCGATGATCGATATCAATCACGCACACTTCCGTCGATGCCAAATGGGGCCACAACACGCGATGTCGCAGCGATTGTGTTTCCCGTGGCTGTATGAATCGCGCTTCTAACTGCATCAGGCCATGCTTCCTTCTTTAAGCTTCTCCGTATTCTCGGCAAGCTTGAGCGCTTCGATTATTTCCACCACCTCACCATTCATCACTGCATCCAAATTATACAACGTAAGATTGATACGATGATCGGTGACACGTCCTTGCGGATAATTATACGTTCTGATTTTTGCGCTTCGGTCGCCCGTGCTCACCAACGATTTTCGCATGCGCGCACGCTCTTCCTGCCTGCGATTTACTTCAGCCTCAAAAATACGTGTACGAAGCATGGTCATCGCTTTCTCTAGGTTCTCGTGTTGTGAACGTCCCTCCTGACATTCTACAACAACACCGGTAGGAATGTGTGTAAGACGAACAGCAGACTCCGTTTTGTTTACGTGCTGACCTCCGGCACCGCTTGCTCGATAGGTATCCCTGCGAATGTCGGCCGGGTTAATTATGACATCAAACTCTTCTGCCTCGGGCAATACAGCCACTGTTGCAGCACTTGTGTGCACGCGTCCCTGTGTTTCTGTTTCAGGCACACGCTGTACGCGATGCACGCCGCTTTCAAACTTCAGCGTACCATATACCTCGGCCCCAACAATCTCGAACGATATTTCCTTGAAGCCGCCCATGGTGCCCTCGTTCATATTGAGCACCTCAAACTTCCATCCTTGATTTTGAATGTAGCGTGTATACATGCGATAGAGGTCGCCGGCAAAAATGGATGCTTCATCACCTCCGGTTCCCGCTCGAATTTCCATGATACAGTTCTTCGTGTCTTCAGGATCCTTCGGTATCAGCATATACTTCACTTCCTCATCCATCTTTTCCTTCAAGGGTGTAAGCGTGTCAAACTCCTGTTGGGCAAGCTCCTTCAAATCCGGATCTTCATTCGAATACAAAATATCCTTGGCTGCTTTCAAGTCATCATTCACCTTTTTGTACTCATGGTATTTATCCACCAGCACACCCAAATCTTTGTATTCCTTCATCAGCGTCGGATAACGCTTCATATCCGAAATCACATCCGGGTCGGTTATCATCTTCCCAACTTCGTTATGACGGTCTACAATTGCCGACAATCGATCCAACAGATCTTGCATATTCTATTTTCTATGATTCGTAAATAAACTCTCCGTGCTCGCTTCGAATGGTGAGCATCTTTTTTGATGACGCTTCAACTCGCCCTACAATCTGCGCATCAATATGAAAACTGCGCGCTATCTCTATCATGCGACCCGCGCTCTCCGCATCGGTATATATCTCCAAGCGATGTCCCATATTAAACACGCGATACATTTCCTGCCATGCGGTTTTGGACTCTTCTTGTATCATTCGAAACAAAGGAGGCGTTGCAAATAAATTGTCTTTTATCACGTGAACATCATCCGTGAAATGAAGCACCTTCGTTTGTCCGCCACCACTGCAATGCACCATGCCATGAACCTTCGCTCTCATTTCGTTCAGAATTGCTGCAGCCACAGGCAAATAAGTCCTGGTGGGCGAAAGCACCAAGCGCCCTGCATTCATCGGAGCATCTTCCACCAAATCCGTCAATGCATAGGAGCCGCTATAAACCAAATCTGCCGGCACCGACGGATCATAACTTTCGGGATACTTCTCTGCGAGCGTATTATAAAACACGTCGTGACGTGCACTTGTAAGTCCATTGCTGCCCATTCCTCCGTTGTACTCACCTTCATAGGTTGCTTGTCCGAAGGATGCAAAACCCACAATTACATCGCCTGCTGATATCGCAGAATTATCTATCACTTCGTCGCGACGCATGCGTGCAACTACGGTTGAATCCACTATTACTGTACGCACCAAATCACCCACATCTGCGGTTTCGCCGCCGGTTACCGTAACTCGCACTCCCATCTCGGTCAGCTCATCTGCCAATTCTTGCGTACCATTTATGATGGCACTCACCACTTCGCCGGGTATAAGCCCCTTGTTGCGACCAATCGTGCTGCTCAAGAGAATATTGTCGGTAACCCCCACACACATCAAATCATCGAGATTCATGATGAGCGCATCTTGTGCAATGCCCTTCCATACGCTCAAGTCACCGGTTTCTTTCCAGTACACATATGCGAGCGACGATTTGGTGCCTGCACCATCGGCGTGCATTACCAAGCAATGCTCTTCACTTCCCGATAAATAGTCGGGTACAATTTTGCAAAATGCCTTTGGGAATAATCCCTTGTCCAACGTCCGAATTGCGGCGTGCACATCTTCCTTTTGAGCTGAAACACCGCGACGGGTATATCGTGAATCATTCATGTATAAAAAATAAAAGAGGCGAACCGCATGGTTCGCCCCTATATGTTATTCAATGCAGCTACTTACTTGGCACATAATCGTTGCTCAACACACGGAATACCGTGCGACGATTCAACTGGTGTGCTGCTTCTTGCTGTTCTTTGCTTGCCAATTTGTTGATGTACGCTTCTGTAAGCTCCTCACCCTTTTTGAAACCGGCCATGTCGCGCTTCAAAATGCGTGGCTCTGTTTCACCCTTACCAACCGCAACAATGCGCTTCGGGTCAATTCCCTTTTCTTTCACCAGATAATCGACACACGCTTGGGCACGCGCCTGTGAAAGTGTTTGGTTGTCTTTGTCGGCACCACGCGCATCGGTATGGGCTTCCAGCTGTACAACCAATCTTGGATTGTTCTTCATGATATCAAACAGATAATTCAATGAATCCTTTGAATTCACTTCAGCATTCACTTGTAATTCGCTCTTGTTATAGTCATAGCGAACCTCAGGCATTTCAATACCACCCTGACGTGACGTTGGATCTGGAATAGGAATGATGAAATATTCGCGAGCGAAGTTGGTAGAAGCATTTAGACCTACAGTTGAAAGTCGATCGGCAGTGCCGATATATTTTTCCTTTTGAACATCGAGTGTGTAGGTGTAATTCGAGGCAATTTGTGTTTTATCGAAAGCGAATCCGCCATTTGCATCAGTACTCACCTTGAGGTTAACCGGATCACCTGAATTGCTCGAACCGACAAGCGTAATTTCAGCTCCGGCCACTGGTGCGCCGCTGTCTTTGTCATAAACGGTTCCCACTAGCGAAAAATCGAGGCCTGCCTCAACAAATCGATAAATATCATCCTTTCCCTTACCACCCGGACGGTCCGAAGTAAGATAACCGGAAAACGTCTTATCACCCTCCTTCTTAGGATCAATAGCGAGTGCAAAATCATTGGAAGAGCTATTCAAGGGATAGTCTACTCCAACAGGAGCTTCGAATGACATATCTCCGTTCTTGGCTGCTTTAAAAACATCCAATCCGCCTAATCCACCCCAGCCGTTCGATGAGAAGTAGAGAGTTCCATCAGGACCAATTACCGGGAACATGTCATCGCCTTTGGAGTTTACAACAGATAGATTGATCGGCTTTGACCAAGAAGAGGCATTACGATCATACGTGAGATACCATATATCCTTGCCGCCTTTTCCACCTGCCATATTCGATGCAAATAATAGATACTTGCCATCAGCAGTTAAGAATGGCTGCCCGACAACAGTAGAGTCATCCGAATTACGGTCAACCACATTCAAGTTAGTCACTTCCAAAAACTTGCCTTCTGCATTTCGCGTTGCACGGGCAATATCGCATGCGAAATAGGCTTTGGCACTTTCATACTTGCACGAAGTGTAAAGAATGTCGGAATAATCCTTATTAAAACAAGCCGCTCCTTCATTTCCCATCGTATTCACAACACCGGGCAGTGGCTTGGGAATGCTAAACTTTCCTTTCTTATCGACCTCGGCAATAAACAAATCCATGAAGCTTTCTCCGGTGATGGGGTCTTTATAAGACCCGGCACTCGAAGGGCGCGCCGAAGAAAAGACTACCTCGTTTGGTCCTGAAAAAACGAGTCCGTAATCGAAAAACTCCGAATTGAGTTCCACCACGTTCGAAATTGTTATTCTTGTTTTGGTGGCCTTTTTGGAAGCTGCATCTTGAGCGGATTTAACGGCCATAGCAGCCTTTGACTTATCACCTCCCTTTGCACTATACTTATTGAATTGAGTGACAGCATCATCCCAACGCCCTAATTCCAGCAAACTCATTCCGTATCCATAATAAACTTCAGGCTCAGTTTTGTAGTACTGAGCTACAATAGCCTTTTCATACCATTGCAAGCTTTGCTGTGGATCCGCTACCAATCTGTAACACTCTCCTAATCGATAAAAAATTCGGGCCTTTTCATCAAGAGATTTTGAAATAGGCTCTGCTTTGATGTATAGCTTGGTTGCCTCATAATAAGCAGCCTTATCAAATTGCTCATCAGCTTTTTTTGCCGGTTGCGCCCAGCTTACGAACGCTACCAGCATGAATACGCAAGTAGCAAGAACGGAAATAACTCTTTTCATAAGGGTTTCTTTAAGGAGTCGGTCTGTTTATAGGTGACGAAAATAAGGCATTATCCGGAACGCACAAAGGCGGCCGCTTAAAGCCGAAAACAGTGAAACCAATTATTGGGCCGTTTTCCTTTTCTCAATTAGACCGCGCTTGATACGGCTCAAAGCCTCGGGCGTAATTCCCAGAAAAGAGGCTATGTGATGCTGAGCAACACGCATCTCCAATTGCGGATGGTTTTGAGTCAACAGCAAATATCTTTTCTCAGCACTCAGCGACATGATGTCCATTGTGCGCTTTTGAGAGGCCACATAAGCGTTCTGCATGAGCAAACGAAAGAATCGCTCAAACTTGGGATACTGACTCAACAAAATTTCGTAATCATCGCGATGGATGGCCAGGACCTCTGTATCCTCCAGCGCTTCAATGCTGAAAAATGCAGTATCTCCGGTAATAAAGCTAAATAAATCCGAAGCCCACCAATCTTCAAAAGCGAGGTGGAAGATATGCTCGTGCCCGCGCTCATCTGTCGTGAAAGTTCGGAGACTGCCGGACAATACAAAGTAGAAATGCTCGCATATCTCTCCCGATCGAACAAGCGATTCGCGCTTCTTATACACCTCTCGCTTCATCGACTGATAAATAGCCTCGAACTCTATGTTCGAAACCGGTATATAGTTCTTGATATGATTTCTAAGTGCTTGAGGCATTTCTATTACGATTTTATCAGTCGAATGGTACCGCGATGCAATCCGTCAGAGATTTCTACAAAGTAAATACCTTTTGACAAATTTTCAATCGAAAGTTCAAAAGTTTCAATCTCATTTCTTCTGGCTATTAACCTCGTTTCCAACTTTCGACCGAAACTGTCATAGGTTGTGCAGCTTAATTCCCGATCAAAGCCCATCACATCCACTTTTACAAAATTCTCAGCCGGATTCGGATAAACTCTCACACGTTGCGAGGGTCGCTCTGCGATATTGGATTGAAGATTCGTTTCAAATCTGAAACGATGAATTATCTCCTTACCAAAATCTCGCTCGAAACTCTCAAAATCAAATCCGCTTACTCGATCAAACTTGCAATATCCTGAACCATCATTATTTGCAAAAAAATCAAGACCATCATCATCGCTATCCTTCAAATGGAATGTATAACACCCCGAATTAAGTTGAATCGTATCACGATAAATCGTTGCTGCTTCTGTGAAATCATCGCGCTCAAAAACAACCTCATCCCACTGGTTATACAAAACGTAAGACGACTCCCAAGGTGCTTCATTGGTTCTTAGAAGAATGATCAGTCGGTTGTCGTCAAGTTCAGCATAACTGTATGTGGGTGGGCGTTGAAACTCTGACTCCGCATAATTGTTGGTGATGTTCTCATCAAGGCCATTATTACTTTCAGCAAGGCGTATATAGAATCGGAGATTCGTTGCATTTTCCCCACTCCACAAAGAAGCATCTGTGTAGGTCAATTCTATTTCCTCTCGCTCCATGAAGCTAAGGTTACCATTCCACTCAATCTGCTCTTCCGCACCTCCCACAACACCATATTGGATGACCAAATGCGTCAATGGCTCGCTTCCCTTATTGCGCAGAACGAATCGAGGATTATCACATATCGGATTCCAGCGAGAATGAATCTTCCAATCACTTGGTGCGGTAATCATATCAATCTCGGGGTCACGTGCGTGATTTGTCGGACCATATCCAACCAAAGTTCCAAAGAAAACATAATTACCATAGTCGTTATAGGTAATATCATAATCGACGCTAAATGAATCCACGGTTGCTACGTGAGGTGTCAGCTCGAACTCCTTCGTTGTTGAGTTCATGCCCGGACACCAACCCGCTCGATCAAATATCCATGTGCCGCCTTGCGGATAAAGCGGATTATCGGCACACTCCTGCATAATATCCCACGACCAATGCTCAACACCTTGCACCTGCACACTTTGCTGATTGCTGCAAAACTCAGCGCAGTTTGGCGGATTATCAAATTGATGTCCCGTATTTGTAGTAAGAAGTTTCCATGACTCCTCCCCTTCCTCTTTCACCACCGTTTTCGCCATCACGGCATTATCAAAATTGCTCAAGCCTTGATTGGTATCCCACAAGCGTTCTACTCGTTTTACGTCACGGGCGGGAGTTCCTTCAATAAACAAAAACTTCATATCCAGCAATTCTTGCCAGTTCCCGGCCTCCAACTCTACCGAGTCGCGCAGCAATGGCTCCCAATCCGTAACATCCACCACCCATGTCCATCCATCAACTCCTAAATCCAATTGAATTCCGTACATCGTTATGAATCGATTCAACTCATAACGATTGATTACTTCGAATGGGCGCTGCCAATAAGAGAAATCCGAGTTATTAAGGGTGTACTCCAAGGGAACTTGAACAACATTCACCGTGTCGCCCGCAGCGTTAATGGTGTAGGAGAATTGAACACTCCAATCGTAGGAAACTGAAAGCGGAAATACACTGTAATCGGCAACTCCAAACTCGACAATGGAAACAGGGGGAAGAACTTCCTGGACACTGTTCAACTGAGTCCCAATATAACTCTGATAAACGCCCCTTTTCAATTGTAAAAGAGGGCGAATAGTACTGATTTGTGCATTGCGAAAAAGATCTACTCCACTGTATGAAATACGATCAGCGTTTCCGTGTATCCAAGCATGATGTCCATTTCCGCTGGCATCAAGCACCTGTTCTCCGTCGTTTTCGTTGAACTGATAATACACCTGGAGATTATTCCAATAAGGATGCTCACTAGTTAGATCACGTTGCATCCACTGGGCAATCGCAGCCTCGTCCATTGCCACATTAAAAACAGCAAACTCATCTACACTGCCATTGTAAAAATTGGACCAGCCCGTGGCACCGCCAATGCTGAACCTCTGTATGTCGAGCATAAGATTATCCAGGTTCAAACCGGTATGCCATAGTGCACCATTCAAGAATATCCTCATCTCACCGCTTGTGCAGTTCTTCGTGAACGCCCAATGATTCCAACGCCCCTCAAAATCTTGCACATTGGCTAATTTATTTATCCGATCATACCCTCCATCGTTACCCGCATCCCAATACACATTCGAGTTACTCCAAGGCAAGTGCACATTCAATACACGCTGATTGAGCGAATTTACGCCTTCGAAAATGGTTCCATTTTGGGGTTGAATGTTCGGGTCCCCATTTTGCCATAGCATGATGGTAATCTCATTGCTTACGTTCTGAAATGCCTCCTTCGGAACCTTCACTTCATCTTGCCAATCCAAGCGCATATACCGATCAGTTCCGGTAAAATTCAGTGCCGATGAAAAGGATGTTTCATTCGCCTGAAGTTCCGCCGCCACGGGCGATTCTCCATTGGTCCATGTCACTCTCACTAAAACGGAAGAAGTGCCATCCCAAACCTTGTCATTCAAAAAATTGAAGTTGTTCCAATCTGCCGCGAAATCATAAGACGCTTCATAGACAGTCTCAAATAGATTCAATTCTGCGGAGTCGGTAATCTCCATATCTGTGGTTAGTGCCAATTCAATTTTGCAAAACGAAACAGATTCAGGTGCATTCGAAAAGGCGAATGCCAAACGTGATATTGCGTCTCCGGAAGCGAGTCCGGCAGCGCTCAACTCATCAGCACGATAGAGAAATATTGACCGAGCCGATGTGCCGTTCAAGAAAGAGAAACTCTGCGCATTGCCTGCGTCACCGATGCTATAAACCGATTCCTCTAATACAGCATCGATTACACGCACGTCATGCTCGTATTCCCTTGTGATAACAATAGGCTGACTCGTCATATCAACCATTTCAAAATCCGAATTATTGACGAAGTACAATGGATGCTCCGCCAGCGTGCTATCAATAATGCCTGTATGATCATAGAGATAGGTGTACGTCAAATAATCCCATTCACCACACGGAAAACCCAGGTTACCTGCGGTGCCATCTTCAAAACACTTTAAGTTATAGTACATGAGAATCTTCTGATACTCTGTTCCATTATTACTCGGCGGAAAATCAAACCAACGCCGACCCGGAGAATCGTAGGCAGCTGCAGGGTTATTCTGTGCCTCCCACGTGAATGTTTGGACGACAGTAGTATCAGCAGTTTGACCGCTAGCCGAGCTCCACAAAACAATAAAGAGAGCAATCCAAGCCGCAGTGACGAAAAGTTTTCTCATGCCCTAAAAGTAACCAAAACAATTTGCCACACAGAGTGATTGTGCCAGGGAAATTCCTCAATACTCATGTTTGTTATGGGAATAGTATGCCTCGCGCGGCATACTGAAACACGAGGTAATCAAGGACTTTACTATGAACGGAAAAACCACAAATTCGAAAAATGCCTCATGAGAATATCTCATGCGCACGCAGATCATGAATACGTGTTCTCTTCGCCTCAAAAATCAACTATTCAAAGCAATGAAAACAGCAACAACCCTTTCCACTGCGCAACTTCCAAAGGTGAGTGAAAAATTTCTTCACCATGTATGGAAGTTCGGCTGGTTCTCATCAACTAATCTGCAGACGGACACCGGGCAAAAAATCGAGATTATGCACCCCGGTGTGCACAATCACAATGCTGGTCCCGACTTCATGAATGCGCGCGTTCGAATCGACGAAACACTCTGGTGGGGAAACATAGAAATACACATTCGTGCATCGGATTGGCACCGACATCAGCACCAAACCGATGATCATTACAAAAATGTCATTCTCCATGTCGTTTTGTATAATGACACTTCCATTTATCTGAACACACCCGGCGACTTACCCGTGCTCGATTTGTCGCAGTGTCTGAATTGGGATATTTGGGAAGCTCATCAAAAATGGTTAGACAACTACCGCTGGATACCCTGCGAGTCTGTATTGCATAAAGCCGAACCGGTCTATTGGTTTATGGCGAATGATAGACTGCTTATTGAGCGACTCCATCATCGCATCGAAGGCATTTTCGATTTACTGGAACGCACTCAAAGCGATTGGTCACAAGTAGCCTTTATTGAACTTTGTAAAGCCTTCGGCTTTAAAACGAATAGCCTAGCAATGGAAATGCTTGCGCAATCCATTCCTTATACGGTCGTATCCAGGCACAGCAGTGACCTTCTGCAAATCGAAGCACTTTTATTTGGTCAAGCCGGTATGCTACAGTCGCCACAACCGGATGAGTATGAACGGAGCTTGCAACAGGAGTATGCCTTATTGCGCGCCAAGCACCAGCTCAATCCACTTTCACATAATATCTGGAACTTCGGCAAGGTCAGACCTTCTAATAGCCCCATCATACGATTGGCTCAACTCGCACATGTTCTTAGCCGCACTGAGCATCTCGTATCTTCATTGCTTCATCTGGAGCAGCAGAAACTAGTTAACTTGATAAAAAGTGAAGCGCATCCATATTGGCAAACACACAAACAATTCGGTTTGGCACGCAAAAAGCCTTTGCAAACTGTGATGGGAAAAAGTTCAACGGAACGAATAATCATCAACGTAGTGGCTCGTCTTCGCTTTGCTCATGGCAAATACAACAACAACCTTTCAATGATGACCGATGCCATAAAACTTCTGCAAGGAATGCCCCCGGAAGAAAACATCATCACCGACAACTGGCGAAAACGAGGTATACAAACAGAACATGCCGGTGATTCGCAAGCGCTGCTTCAACTTTACAGCGTATATTGCACTCACGAAAAATGCATAGAATGCCCCATAGGTATTAAATTGCTCAATCATGAGACCCGTTAAACGCATACACAATTTGCTTGAAAAACAGCTATTCGGCATATGCGCCGGTATTGCCGACTACATGGGTGTCCAAACTCGAAAAGTGAGACTAAGCTTTATCTACTTGTCATTCCTCACGTTCGGCTCCCCCATTTTCGCTTACCTCGTTCTCCTATTTTGGAAACAAAACTCCAAAATCTGGAAACCCTGGTTGTGGCGAAAAAGCAACGTCGACCTATAGTAGCTCGTTAGCCAAATTAGCCAATTCACTCCGCTCACCGCGCTCCAGTGTAACGTGGCAATAAAGATCCTGTCCCTTCAATCGTTCAATCACGTACGACATACCATTGCTCTGCTCATCGAGATATGGCGTGTCTATCTGGCGCACATCGCCTGTGAGAATAACCTTTGTGTTTTCACCGGCTCGTGTAATGATGGTCTTCACTTCATGTGGTGTAAGGTTCTGCGCTTCATCGATAATGAAGATACAATTCGATAAACTGCGTCCGCGAATAAATGCCAGCGGACATATCGTTATCTTACCCTGCGCCTGCAGCTCATCAATAATCTTTCTCTTTTTCTCGTTGTCTGAAAACTGATTCTTGATAAAACTCAAATTATCCCAGAGTGGCTGCATGTAGGGATTCACCTTTTCTTCAGCATCTCCGGGTAAATAACCAATCTCCTTATTGCTCAACGGCACAATCGGGCGAGCAAGATAGATTTGGTCGTATTGGTTCTTCATCTCGAGTGCACCGGCCAAAGCCAATAAGGTCTTACCGGTTCCGGCAACTCCTGAAATGGTAACCAACTTTATATCAGGATTCAAAATGGCATGCATTGCAAAAGCCTGTTCCGCATTCTTGGGCTTTATTCCATAAGCATATACCTTGTCGACTCGTTCGATTTCCTGAGCCTTCGAGCTGAAGTATGCAAGGGCTGAAGAAGTGCAATTCTTTAAAATATAAAAATGGTTGTTTTGCTTTTCCTTGCCCAATACATCCGTTTCTATGGATCGACCTTCCTGATAAAGCTTGCGGATGACTTCCGAATCCAAACCTTCGATGGTCGACTTACCGCTGTACATGATCATTGCATCCTTCACTTTACCTGTCTTGAAATCTTCAGCCGGTAAGTTCAATGCCTTTGCCTTCAATCTTAGATTAATATCTTTCGTCACAAGAATTACGCGACAGCCCGGCTCTTCTTCCTGCAACTTCAAAGCCGCATTTAAAATTTTATGATCGTTTTTCCTAGACTCAAAAATCGATTCAGCATTCCTAGCCGAATCGTCTGAAGCGTTTAGTATAATGCGAAGTGTACCACCTTGTCCGTTCTCGAGCGGAATCCAATCCTGAAGAGTATGCTCCTCGGAAAGTCGGTCAATGATTCGGATGCACTCACGAGCTTCAAAATTCTTCATGTCGTTTCCAACTTTGAACTTGTCTAACTCTTCCAACACGGTTATCGGAATAGCAATGCGGTTATCCTCGAAACTATGAATGCAGTTATGGTCATGAAGTAATACAGAGGTGTCGATGACATATATCTTCTGCACCTTATTCGTTTTGTTAATCTCCTTATTTTTCAGAGGGGAAACCATCTTGGCGGCTTTTGCCACCGGTTGCTTGTTGCTTACTGCGCCTGACTTCTTTGCTACTGGCATACGGTTAAGTTGTTTAGGTTGTTATTGTTTTTAGGAATCCGTTGATCCGCTTCATCACCTCTTCAACAGCACGTATCGAAAGTAGATGAATCACAAAACTTTCAACGATGAAAAAAGCTGAGTTATGAACCAAGGGAACGTGAATTGGACGCCAACAATTCCTTCATCTTTACATTACATCTTGTTCATTGAATTGAACAAGAAAGCCCCCTGAATGTTTGACTAACTTTGTCATAATGCAGCGCATGTTAAAAATCGGAATCGTTTGTTACCCAACGTATGGGGGTAGTGGAGTTGTTGCCACTGAACTGGGAAAAGCACTGGCTGACCAAGGGCATGAAATCCATTTCATAACGTATTCACAACCTGTTCGACTGGGAGCCGCCCATAAACGCATTCGCTATCATGAAGTAAACGTAAGTGAGTACCCACTATTTTACTATCCGCCCTACGAGTCTGTGCTTGCCAGTAAAATGGTTGATGTGGTGAAGTATGAGAAGCTCGATTTAATGCATGTGCATTACGCCATTCCACACGCCTCCGCAGCTATTACTGCGAAGATGGTGCTAGCTGAAGAAGGCATTAAACTTCCGGTGATTACAACCTTGCATGGAACCGACATTACACTGCTCGGTAAAGACGCATCCTTTGAACCGGTTATCTCATTCGCAATTAATAAAAGCGATGCCGTAACAGCTGTATCACAAAGCCTGAAAAATGACACTTATAAATTGTTTGGCATCAATCAGGAAATTGAAGTCATACCAAACTTTTTAAATGCGGAGCACGAGGCAGTAGAAACCTCGCCGGAATTGCGAAGAGAATATGCCGCCGACAACGAGCGCATCATTATTCATATGTCCAATTTTCGTCCCGTAAAACGCATTCTAGACATCATCGAAGTGTTTGCACGTGTTCAACCGGTGGTTGCATCCAAACTTATTCTTCTGGGTGATGGCCCCGAACGTTCGCGTGCAGAACAAAAATGCCGTGAACTCAATATTGCTCAGCATGTAAC
>JBIKSC010000226.1:0-4309 GCA_044348775.1 Flavobacteriales bacterium
CTCCCACGAGGCGAAACCCGCGATGAGATTCAAATCAAAAAGTAAATTCCCCAACACAGCTGCAAGTAATATTCCACCCAACCACAACAAACCAAACATGAGAATGGCGGTTAATTCCTCTTTCAATGAACCACCGTAACGACTTGGCCAGACCACGCTGCAGCAGTATCGCGAACCTGTGAGGCCGGCACCGAGCAAATAGAACACATGAAGCAGATCCATAAGCGTAAGGTTTTAAGGTTGAAGAATGGATTCAATCTTATATACGCTAAAGGATTTGAGATATTGTGTACGATAATATAGCTTGGTCTCGAATGAACGAATGATCGATTCCAAACCTATACCCAACATCCCGATCAATATTCAATTAAAATTTGTAAAGCACTTCTACCCCAATTCCAACACCTCCACACCTTGCTTCTCCAGATAACTCAATCGATGCAAGGCCTGCACGAGGTTATCATCTGAGACGATCCCTGCGCCAAAACACAGGTGATAGCTCGAAGCATGATTGTGTGCATCCACTACAATACCCGCCAATGAAGCCCCAATATAATAGTCGCTATCAGAATCCGCTTGCTGAATGAGCATCGAAACCAATGTTTGACGGCTCTTCTGAAATTCAACAACTATTTCCTCGACTGCATCCTCGCGCAGCGATGAAAGCAATGCAAGCAAGGAATCCACCGACTCTCCCGCCGCTTTGCGCCGCACAAACTCGATGTAAGCGAATATCAAGCCACTGCCCCAATTGCCTCGCTTCTCAGTGAGCAAGGCGGCGTACTCTTGTAGTGCACCATCCGGAAATGAAGAGAATACGTGAATGTGCGTGCGAGCGCGGGTCACCAAGACGTTCAACAATCGATAACCGGCGCGTGTGCCCAACTTTCCAAAATGACGCGAGAACAATCCTTCCTCATTGACGCCAAAGGTGGTCGAAAGAACAATGATGTCCCGCTCATCCCCTTGTATGTTTTCCAAGTTTCGTATAAATAAACCCGCCTCTTCCAAACGAGCTACTTTACTGTTGGCCTCATCCGAAAGTCGTCGCTCTCGCATGAGAAGCTTCAAAATCAAATCACGCTGCTTCAGATTGAGCGTAGCTACTCCAATTGAAGGAAGTTCATCACGTTCGTTGGGCTCAACGGCAAGCAACCATTTTACTACGGCCATTGCTTCCTGCTCATTGGTCTGACCTCCATAAAGGCCATTGACAGCGTGAAATCCAAATGGCTGCTGAATATGATTCAAGGCCATTGGCTTAAGATTCCCATAAAATGCCGCATTCGAGAATGCAATCAAATCGGCATGCTCCGAGCGATAGTGGTACGTGAGGTAGGTATCCCCGAAATAGCGGTGCTGTATGGCAAAATCCAAGATGCTTTCCGCATGCAACGCTTGCTCCGCGAGCACATCGGTAACACTATCGGAAAGCGCCGTTGTCAATCGATCATCGGTATCCGCCTCAAACCAATTGGAAGGAGGCATCTGGTGACGGTCGCCGGCAATGACGACCGTGCGCCCCTTGAGCAATCCGGTGAAGGCGTCTTCCACCCGAATTTGACTAGCTTCATCAAAAATGACCAAGTCAAAAAGATTCCGTGCACCGCGAAACAGAATAGAAGCTACCTCGGGAGTGCACAACGTAACCGGGAAAAGAGAAAGAAACAACTCCGGGTCTGACTGCACGATTTGGCGCAAACTGTTGCGCTCCTGCCCTCGCCCACCGCGCATGTTGTATAAGCGGCGCATGCCGTATGACTTATCGGCTCGCTTGATTTCTCGTTGCACATTGCGCTGATAGTAATTGCTCACACGCTTCTTACCGGCCTCTCGCTGATCATTCAGCCATACCATCAACTCCTTCATCTCCTCCCACGCGAAAGTGGAGTGCATACGCATCTTCTTGCGTTCAATGAGCACCTTAAATACGGATTTCTCCCAACAAGCCGGCGCCTGCGACGTTTGTAAGAAGCCCATGATATCATCCAGCACTTCGATTCGATTGTGGGTAATCAATCTGCGAAAGTCTGCCGTGCAAGCCTGAATGCTTTCAGGCGACAAGTCGAAAGACTCCACCACCGAAAGCTCAGTTGAACGCAAATGCAGAGTGCTTGTCACGCTCTCAAGCTCAAATCGAAATTCCAGAATATCACCCGCAGCAGCATTCCATCTGCTGAGTTGACTGAAGTATTGATGATGCCTGCGACGCGCCTTTGAAAACAAGCGTTTCAAAGCACGCATAAAACCTCCTTCAATCATATAAGCATCGTGCTCCTCTTGCAATGGAATGAGCTCTTGCAGCAGCACCTCCTGTTTGCGCAACACTTGAATATCACGACGCAGTCCATTCAATTTTTCATCCCGAAATCGAGCGTATTCCTTTTCATCGGAGCAAACTTCATTCGGCCAGCGATTGGCTTGGTAAAAAGCAATAAAGTCGGTCCAACGGGCGTCATGCCTTTCCGAAAAATACTCCATCAGTGCATGGAATTCATCGGTATTGGAATCGATACGAGCGAGCATCCCAGCGGAAAGGGGCAGTTCCTCTATAGACTCATTCAAGCGGAGATAATGCAGCATCATTTCTTCGAAGCGCATACCTTTTAGCAATATCTCGTTGAGCTCATTACAGTAGGAGGCATACTTCGCGTGGTACTCTGCCCAACGTTTGCGCTGCATGGCATAATCGGCAGGGGTCTGAGGCTTCCAGTTCAACGAGGCATCTTGAATGTTACGTGCTTTCGATACTACTTCACGCCTGCCATCCACAACATCTGCAATGGTCGCATAGGTATCTTCAAAACCAAGTGCATCGAGTTTTTGAGCAATGACCTCCAAAGCCGTGCGCTTCTCGCTAATCATGAGCACACGGCGGTTGTTGGCCAGGGCAGTAGATATAATTCCAGTCAACACGGTCGACTTACCCGTGCCCGGAGGACCATGCACCACGGCATGACCGCCCTTGCCAATGGTCTCGTGAGTGTCCCACTGTGCCGGATCGAGGTCGACGAGGGAGAAAGGATATTCCTGAAAGAGATCTTCACCTGCTTCATCCATATCGAGTGTTTCCTGTTGACCGAGGTAAGTTTTGAGGTCTTGAATGATACCCTCTTTGTTGGCCTGAAAAATGCCCATAACAGCCGACAGGTGCAGTTCAAAGCCTATGCGGTGTTGCTCAGCATCAAAGCTTTTTAGATTGCCATAGCTTAAGGGTTCAGGTCCGAGAGTATCGGTGACGAAATACCGGTCGCGCCATTTACCAGGTACATTGAAAATCTCAGCAACTGAAACCAGGTAGCGCTCAAGTTGCTCATACGAGATACTTCCCGATTCGAGAATATCAGCATCGGGTTCTTCGGGCAAGCGCATTTTGTTGTCGAGCAACCAATTTTTAAGCGCATAGTTGAGGCGAATTTCTCCTCCTTCCTTTTTAGTGATGTACCAGCGATCGAAGTTCTTTCCGGGCGTAATAGTGACCGGCCAAAACATGAGAGGTGCCATAAAGCTCTTCGTCTCATCGAACGGGTCGAAGTGACTCAGCAGCGGAAAGCCGATATACGTCGAGTGTTGCCCCGTCTCCCGAAACAGATCAGCTCCTTTCGCATAGAGCTTGCGAAACACGTCATCGAGTTCATCGGAAGCCACTGAATACTTGAACTGATCCACCAGCGAATCCGCCGGCACATCATCCGTAAGCTTCACCTCCACTTCACCAGCTTCCGCATGAAAAAGCTCACGCAGCACATCGCGCGCAGTGAAAGGATCGAGTTGATTGAGACGCGTCACGTCGAAGCGTGTACCGGAAGAAAAGCCCTGCAGGCAATTCAGGAATGCGCTGCGGCGGGTTTCCTGTTCAAGTTTTTCGAGGAGGATCTGGACGATTTTTCTGGACATAGGCGAGGGTTAATAGTAGAATGGTTGGTCTATAAACGAAAATAATCCGCGGTGAGTGGTGATAACCGCACTGTTTATAAAATAGTATACAAACGGAGAATTATAATCCGGCATCTCAAACGAACACTCAACGGTATTTCAAATACACGTTGATTATAAAAAAGAAAACCAGTATCCACATCAGCAGTTTCACGCCTGGACTTGAGCTCGAGAAAAGCTTGTAGAACGCATGAAAAATGACCCATACGAATAGCACGTTTCCGAGCAAGGCCAACAAAGCGAAAAAGGTACTTTTTGGGTTATCAGACATTGAATATGAAATTAGGTTAGAATGAATCGGTTAAAAAGCAATAAAATAAAATACGGCGGTGAATACAAATAAAATTTCACCTCACCAATCAAGAAATCGCTG
>JBIKSC010000040.1:0-15189 GCA_044348775.1 Flavobacteriales bacterium
GATAGAGTGGGCCCAGATGAATCGATATGGATATCGATTAGAGCGAATGGACTTTAATGAAAGCACAACCAAGAATGCAAAACCAAAGCAGCTGGGGCCTGATAGCATTCGCCCTTACAGCTTAGAGAAATGGAAGGCCGCATTTCCTGCTGATCATCCATGGGCACCGGTTGCAGTGCAGGCTCTATATGGCAAGCAATTCAACACCTCTATGGCCGGAGCATCTTCGATAAAAGCGCAATCACAAGAAGCCATGCTACGCTATTCCTTTGCTTTACTTATGGCCGATCTCGATGCACCCACAGCACAAGGTCTTGCTTTGCGATGGAGTGATGCCAAATTGCCTTCTAATGGTACGGTGCAATACCGTCTTATTTCCTTGCATCCAACCATCAAAGACACCGTCGAGGTGGGCATTCGCATTGGAGACCCGATAGAGGCAGTTCCGTCGAGCCCGCTGATTGAAGCGGAAAGTGGAGATAAGTCCGTGTCGCTTCGTTGGGATGTTATGATGGAGAATCCTGTTTTCACGGCCTTCTGGCTTGAGCGCAGCGGCGATTACGGAAAAACATGGGGACGTGTTAGTGAGCGTCCAATCATGAAAGCTGAACAGGCTGGAACAGCGAAGGATGAGCGTTTTGTTTATTATACCGACACGCTCATCACCGAAAACTATAAGCCTTATTGGTATCGTTTGCAAGGGATCACACCATTTGCTGAATTGTCAGCTTATTCGCCCATTCAAATATCCATGGGCAAGGACCGCAATGCGCCACCGGCACCCGTGATGAAGGAACCGATGGATGTGAAGGGTAAAATCCAGGTAGTTTGGGAATATTCTGAAACTCCTGCAGATTTTAAAGAATTTCGAATTGGTAAATCCAACGTGATTAATGGACCTTTCCTGCCCGTTGAAAACGCTGTGTTGTCTTCAAAAACACGCACATGGATTGACGATGGAACCGATGCTTTGGGTGAAAACTATTACGTGGTTTATGCCATCGATACAACCGGAAATATAAGTGTTTCATTACCTGCTTATGGTTTCCTTCGCGACTCCATTGCCCCAGGCAAACCATTTATGCCTGCCGGTAGTATCGATACATCGGGTGTTGTGAGATTGCATTGGAAGCTGGGTCCTGAAATTGACATTATGGGATATCGCGTCTATTTTGCCAATTCTCCCGACCATGAATTCAGCAATAAAACACCACTTCCGGTGCGCGATACGGCCTTTGTAGATACCATCACGCTTAATACGCTTACCAAGAAAATCTACTATAAGATTGTTGCGGTCGATCGCAATTACAACCACAGTGTATCCAGTGATATTCTGGTTCTAACAAGACCCGATACCATCAAACCCGTTGAACCAATCTTTGCTGATTTCAGGGTCAAAGAGCAGGAGGTGCAGCTCCAATTTATTCCGAGTAGTTCTTCCGATGTGAAGGAACATCGACTCATGCGTCGTGAATCGGGAGCCAAGCAGTGGGATGTGATTTCGAAGTGGCAGAAGCCCGATGTGAAGAAAGAATATTCAGACAAGTCTGTGAAAGGTGCTCAGTATTATGAATACACGCTGGTAGCCATTGATAGTGCTGGTAATGTTTCCGATTATGCTCCCACTGTCGACGTTCGGGTAATCCCCAAGCAAACGAAAGAGCAAATTATGCAGCCCACGGCTACTTATGTTAAAGAAAAGCGAGCAATTGAATTGAAATGGTCAAAGCCTGCAGGGGAGGTCGACTATTATACTATACTTCGAGGTAAAGACGGCAAGCGTCCCGTTTCGCTCACAACCACCGATGGAACAGCCTTGCGCTTTGAAGATAATAGCTACACAGGCAAAGGCAAGTATGTTTATATGATACAGGCTGTATACAAAGACAAAGGACAATCACCATTCACGGTGTTCAATGAGGTGGTGGTAGAGTAGGGAAGTATCGAACTATCAGTGGTTAACAGCTAAGAAGTGAAGCACCGCTTGTTCCATGCGCTCTTCGGCATGACTGTAATCTTGGCGTTCAAATACCTTGCCTGTTACTTGCTCGTATAACTCGATGTAGCGATTTGAAATCTCGTCAAGCCATGCGTCTGTCATCTCAGGAACGTTTTGTCCTTCCTTTCCCATGAAGTTGTTTGCAATGAGCCATTCACGAACGAACTCTTTGCTCAATTGTCGTTGTTGCTCTCCACTTGCTTGGCGTTCTATGTATCCCTCAGAATAGAAATAGCGGGAAGAGTCGGGCGTGTGGATTTCATCCATGAGAAGGATTTCATCACCACGTTTACCAAACTCATACTTGGTATCGACCAAAATGAGTCCTTGTTTGGCGGCTATTTCGGTGCCTCGAGCGAATAGCGAGCGAGTATACGATTCGAGTTGGGAGTATTCACTTTCCGAAACGATTCCCTGAGCAATGATCTGCTCTCGCGAAATGTCTTCATCGTGGCCTTCGCTGGCTTTGGTAGTTGGAGTGATGATGGGCTCCGGCAAGCGGTCGTGTTCCTTTAAACCTTCCGGCAATGTTACTCCGCACAATACGCGCAATCCGCTGTTGTAGGTGCGCCATGCGTGGCCTGTCAGATATCCGCGTATTACCATTTCAACCTTGAATGGTTCGCATCGATAGCCTATGGTGATATTCGGATCGGGACTAGCCATTCGCCAGTTGGGCACTACGTCTGAAGTCGCCTCCAGCATATGCGCAGCAATCTGATTCAACACTTGACCTTTAAACGGAATGGCTCTCGGTAATACCACATCGAACGCCGAAATACGGTCGCTGGCTATCATTACAAGCAAGTCATCGCCAATGCTATATACATCGCGTACTTTGCCCTTGTAAAAGGAGGTTTGATTAGGAAAGTTGAAGTGTGTGCCGCTAATCGCCATAATTCAATTGAAAGTTCACTATTCACTGGTTACTATTCACTAGCAACTATTTACTGTATTCCTGTTGTGGGTGAATAGTAAATAGTCATTTGTCATTTGTCACTAGTCATTATTCATTACCTCGGCATTCCCCCTTTCATCCCCTTCATCTGCTGCATCATCTGAGCCATCTGGGTCTTGTTGGTCATCATCTTCATCATCTGCTTGGTTTGGTCGAACTGTTTCATGAGGCGGTTTACCTCATCGAGTGATCGGCCGGAACCTTTTGCAATACGTGCCTTGCGCGAGGGATTGAGCAGAGTAGGATTAGTGCGTTCGGTAGGTGTCATGCTTTGAATGATGGCCTCGATATGCTTAAAGGCATCTTCGTTGATCTCTACATCCTTCATCGCTTTGCCAACGCCGGGTATCATTCCGATAAGATCTTTCATGCTACCCATCTTCTTGATTTGACCAATTTGGTCGAGGAAGTCGTTGAAGTCGAACTGATCCTTCTTGATGCGCTTCTCCAGTCGCTTGGCCTGTTCCTCATCGAACTGCTCCTGTGCGCGCTCTACAAGCGAAATCACGTCGCCCATGCCCAAGATTCGGCTGGCCATGCGTTCGGGATAGAACACGTCGAGCGCATCCATCTTTTCACCAGTACCAACAAACTTGATGGGTTTGTTTACTTCGCTCTTGATGGAAAGTGCAGCACCACCGCGTGTATCACCATCGAGTTTGGTTAGCACCACACCATCGAAGTTGAGTCGTTCATTGAACGCTCGAGCGGTATTTACAGCGTCCTGACCCGTCATGGAGTCAACTACGAAAAGAATCTCGCTTGGTTTGATGGCTTCTTTTACATCCTGAATTTCCGCCATCATCTGCTCGTCGATTGCCAGGCGACCGGCCGTATCGACAATCATTACATTGAAGCCGTTCTGCTTGGCATAGTTCAATGCATTGGTTGCAATGGAAACGGCATTCTTATTCTCACGCTCTGAATAAACTTCGACACCGATACTTTCACCCACTACATGCAGCTGATCGATCGCCGCCGGGCGGTAGATATCGCAAGCAACCAGCAAGGGCTTTTTACCCTTTTTGGTTTTCATTAGGTTGGCGAGTTTTCCGGAGAAGGTTGTTTTACCTGAACCCTGCAATCCACTCATCAAGATGATGCCCGGGTTGCCTTGGTAGTTGATATCGGTTGCTGTACCACCCATGAGTTCTTTCAACTCATCATGTGTGATTTTCACCAATAATTCTCCTGGTTTGACGGCCGTGAGAACTTGTTGGCCAAGGGCCTTTTCCTTTACTCGCTCTGTAAATTCTTTGGCTGTTTTATAATTGACGTCGGCATCGAGTAGAGCGCGACGAACTTCTTTCAGTGTTTCAGCAACATTGATCTCGGTGATTTTTCCTTCACCTTTCAGAATCTTAAACGCCCTGTCAAATTTCTCGGTTAAATTCTCAAACATGTCTTAATTTCAAATGGAGCACAAAAATAGGTACTAGCTACTGACTACTGATTACAGAGTACTCAATCCTGAAAATTTAAATGTGATGCAGAACATTCATTTCACTTCAATACATCCAGATTAGAATTTGTCCACGGGTAACCACAGCTCAATTATTCTTATTCAGTGGCATTTACCTATCACCTCATACCAATTAACTAATTACCCTTTCCCCAATAAAAACATCACCGGCATCTTATTGATATCCGGTTTGCGAACCGACCACTCCATGACTGTCTTAGTATTGATTCTTTCGTTGTCGCAAGTAATGTTGGAGGCAATGCACAGTTTCGTTTCCATCCGACACGTTTGCAAAACATCATCAAGGACTTGGTTGTTTCGATAAGGAGCATCCATGAAAATTTGCGTGATTCCGGTGAAGGCCATTTGTTCTAGTTGCTTAATTTTTCGAATACGTTCGGATCGTTCGCGCGGGAGATAGCCATTGAACGTAAACTGCTGTCCGTTAAATCCGCTTGCCATTAGTGCCATTAGAATAGAGGAGGGGCCAACGAGTGGAACGACTTTGACTCCGGCTTCGTGCGCCATAGCAACCACGTTACTCCCCGGATCCGCAACACAGGGCAAACCCGCTTCACTGATGAGTCCCATGTCCTGCCCATGAAGCAGAGGCTCAATGATCGAATCAATTTCAGTTGATCGAGTATGTTCGTTCAGCATGCGAAAGTCAAGCTCTTCAAGCGGGCGGGACACTCCCATTTGTCTCAACAGACGACGAGCGCTTTTAATTTCTTCTACTATGAAATGTTCAATTCTCGTTACGGTTGAAGACAGCTGTTGAGTTGCGTATTTGTCAGTACCACTGCCAAGAGTGTTGGGTATCAAATAGAGTATGCCCTTTGTATTTGCCATATAGTTGCAATGTTACGATACAAAAAGGGCCGCAAGGTGCGGCCCGTATGATTACAGTTTGAATCTCCTCTATGAAGCTCGATTAATGATCCTTACCGAGATCATCAAAATCGAAATCAGCGTTGTTGCTGAAGCCGTCAGCATTACTGCTCAATTCGTCGGCAGAAGAATGCTCGGAGAACTCTCGACCTAACTTTCGATTGCTGTCAGCAGAACGATATTCTCCTGTGCCCTGCAAATTGCGAATGTGATCAATCGCTTTCTGCAAGCCTTCGGCAAAACCATCAAAATCTTCTTTGTATAAAAAGATCTTATGCTTTTCGTAATGCACGGGGCCATCGTTTTCATGACCCACACGCTTGCTCTCTGTAATGGTCATGAAAAGGTCGTTCCCGCGGGTCGCCTTCACGTCGAAAAAGTATGTACGCTTACCTGCGCGCACCGATGTTGAAAATACATCTTCTTTATAACCCTCATTCATAAGTTGTAGCGTTTAACTGAATCAGTTAATTATAGTTAGAGCCAAATATAATACCTGTACACTTTCGTGCAAATTTTTTTGTATCAACTAGTTATGACTATGGAAAAAATTGACACCCGTTATCTCACAACTGAAATGGTCCCCGTGAATTCATGAGGTTGCATAACGAGGTCTCTTATGAAGATACGATAATGATAAATTCCGTTGGGAGTGAAGTGTTTACCATTATTGATCTGGCCCGACCATGGTCGCTCAAGATCGTTTGATTGGTAAATTAAATCGCCCCAGCGATTGAAAATCGTGATATCAATTGACAGCACACCGGTCATTTCGGGGTGCCAAAAATCATTTACACCGTCATCATTCGGAGTGAATGATGTGGGGGCGAAGAAGGTGAACCCCTGAATAATGACTTCTCCGGTTGCGGATGATGTGCACCCTTGCTGATTAGTCACATAATGCGTTATAGTTTGAACACCCGATTCTGTCCAGCTATATTCAAAGTCGCACGCGCTTACTTCGCCTCCATCACTCATGAAATACTGACACGTTCCTTCCTGATATAAACTGGTAATTTGACATTCTGCCTCAGTTATGTCCATAACTTGAGGGTTAATGGTAAATCCCGCGTCGGGATTAGGGTAAACCGTTACAGCATTGGGAAAAATTATCGTTAGACTATCGTAACATCCTTCATTGGTAAAGGCCGTTGCTGTTATCGAATAGGTGCCCGGCATATCATACGTTTGAACCGTAACTCCTTGTGAAGAAACAAATCCGTTGCCGAAATCCCATATGTAATTCACAGGGACAACCGACTCAGTAACTGCAACCACCTGTGCAATTAATCCGGGACAACCTGAGGTATTCTCGATTTGAAAATCCGGAAGAATACTCAATGCAACACCTACGGAATCGGTGTAGGAGTTGGTGCAACCACTTTCCGAAATGGTAAGGGTAATATCATGATAGCCTGGTGAATCAAACGTAATTCCTGTGGGCTGAGCTTGTGTGCTGCTTGCCATGTTTGCAAAGGGGCCAAAGCTCCACGAATACTGAGGATTCAATGTAGTAGCTCCCTGAGCCTCAAAATCGAAACTATTGTTGGCTAAACATTGAGCAGGTTGTGGTTCAAAAAAGGGCTCCGGGTTTTCTGCAATATCGAATGTAACCGTAGAGGTGTCGTTACAGGAGTTAGTTCCTGTAACGATTAGTTGAACATCATACGATCCACCCGATACATATTCGAAGGTAGGATTTAAAAGGTTGGTTAAATCTTCCGTGCCTAAGCCATCAAAGTCCCAAATGTGTTGCGTTGCATTCAGAGAACTGCTTTCAAACTCATAGAGCAAACCACTGCAGAAAACATCCTGTGGCTCTATTGATGCGACAGGATCGGGGCTGTTTTGAATTGTTTCAGTATCCGTGCCGATGCATCCATTCTCTTCAACCTGAACGGTTATGGTCCAGCTTGATGCTGATGCGGGGAACTCAACGTTCGCAGGGTTGTCATTCGTTGAGCTCGAGGGATTAGCTCCGGCACCGAAATTCCATGAAATGTCAGCCAGGTTTGAATAATCACCGGTAACCATAAAATCATAGGTGTCAGTCAAGTCAACACATGCATATTCGCCAACGGTCAGAGTTGGAATAACCGGTGGGTGCACAATATACTCGTTTACCACCTGGTCTTCGCATGGCCAGCCTGGATTGGCAGTAAGCGTAATAATGTATGATCCGGGTCCCGGAAAATCAAAAATGGGCTCAAAAACATTGGAAGTGTCGTCGTCGGTGCCGATAACGCCAAAATCCCAGTGATAAGTTGTATTTGCAGATGCTGTGCTGGTGTTTTCAAAATTCACGGCTAAGCCACTGCATGACTGATAAGATGAATTCTCTAGTGTCGGAAAATTCGCTTCACTCGACGCACAGAAAATGACACGATACTGAAAATCTCGATATACGGTGTTTACTAAAACGCCATTGCGATATTCACTCACGCAAACTCCTACAGAGTATACACCGATAGCAGTAGCAGTGCCGGTTATAAAACCGGTCTGAGGATCAATTGTGAATTGTGGGTTTCCAGTAATCGGGTTATTCGCATTGAATCCGTTGGCATATGTAATAGGGAAGTAAGGCGGGCCCGCAGGTGGATTGGGCATAGGGGCTTCCGCAGTAGCTCCATTTAAAGGAGCACAAAAGGAATAGACAAGCTCGTCGCCATCGGGGTCGGTGGCTCCATGGTTGAAATAGAACTCTGCCCCCTGACAAAGTGAAACAGGAGGTAATGCGGTGAAGCGGGCTGAGCTGTTTGTTCCGCCTATATCTTCCTCATCAGGGATGGTCGTGGTTATTGTGCTACCCTGCTCATCAAATAGCAGATTGTCGATACCGTCGGGCCTGCAACAACGCTGATAAGCCAGCGTGTAGCCACCTGCAACAGCTGGAAGATTGATGGTCAAGGTGTAAATAGCCTTTTCGATACAAACCTGGGGAGGAAGCAGATTGCAAGGGTTTTCCAAAATGGACGGCATATCAGTTACCTCCGCATCGTCCAAACTCATGTTGAAACTGTTGTAGTAGTCGCCTGTTGCTGTTTCAAATACACCCAAAGATGCATCCTGGTCAAACTGCGTAGTAGACTCACAGTCGCGGTAAACCACAAGTGTCACTAAGTACTGATTGTTGCCCAAGTAATCATAGTAGAGTTCACCGCCGACAATGTGGGCCGAACGCATTACCATGCTTGCACATAAGGACATCAATAAGAAAAATGCCCTCAATAGGATATGTTGTGCTTTTGGTTTCAAAAAATGAACAGGTGACAGTCATTACACCAAAAAATATCGAATTCTTGGGTGCAACGAATGTATAACAACAAAATGCGGTCAATAGTTGCTTATGCTTCAATTACATATTACGGCGATATTGCCCTCCCACTTCAAACATGGATTTTGTTAGCTGCCCCAATGAACAATTTTTTACGGCTTCCATTAACTCACTGAACATGTTACGATTTTGAATTGCGGCATGTTGAATGTTGCGCAGTGCGGTGAAACTTTTGCTCTCGCCGGCTTTATGCAGCTGAGAAAGCATGTCAATTTGATATTGCTTCTCTGTTTCCGTTGCCCGTATAACTTCCTTAGGTAAAATAGTAGGAGAACCTTTGGATGATAGGAACGTGTTTACGCCAATAATTGGATATTCTCCGGTATGTTTCAGTGTTTCATAATAAAGACTCTCTTCCTGGATCTTACTGCGCTGATACATCGTTTCCATAGCTCCGAGAACTCCGCCTCGCTCAGTGATTCTGTCAAATTCGCTCAATACGGCCTCCTCAACTAAATCGGTCAATTCTTCAATAATGAAAGAACCTTGCAGCGGATTCTCGTTTTTGGCCAAGCCTAACTCGCGGTTAATGATGAGCTGAATGGCCATAGCCCTGCGCACGCTTTCTTCTGTAGGTGTGGTAATAGCCTCGTCATAGGCGTTGGTATGCAGCGAATTACAGTTGTCGTAAATGGCATACAACGCTTGAAGAGTAGTGCGAATATCATTAAAATCAATTTCCTGTGCGTGCAGCGAACGCCCGCTCGTTTGGATGTGATACTTCAGCATTTGTGCCCTTGCATTGGCTCCATATTTCTTGGCTAAAGCCTTCGACCAGATACGTCGGGCCACGCGACCTATCACAGCATACTCCGGGTCTATACCATTGCTGAAGAAGAACGACAAGTTCGGACCGAACTCATTGATGTCCATCCCCCTCGATAGGTAATACTCCACATACGTGAAACCATTGGCAAGTGTAAACGCCAACTGCGTGATGGGGTTCGCTCCGGCTTCTGCAATGTGATAGCCGCTAATCGATACCGAATAAAAGTTGCGCACCTGCTTTTCAATAAAGTATTCCTGCACATCACCCATCAGGCGAAGGGCAAACTCGGTCGAAAATATGCAGGTGTTCTGCGCCTGGTCTTCCTTCAAAATATCGGCCTGCACGGTACCCCGAACTTGACGCAAGGTTTCTGCTTTGATTTTTTCGTATACATCTTTGGGAAGCACTTCGTCGCCTGTAATTCCCAGTAACATCAACCCTAAACCATCATTTCCTTCGGGTAGACTCCCTTGGTACTTTGGGCGAATAACACCTTGTTTTTCATATTTATTAGATAGTGAATCCTCAACTGATTGTTCAAGAGTGTTTTCTCGTATATACTTCTCACAATTCTGGTCGATAGCGGCATTCATGAAGAAGGCAAGCAGCATAGGAGCAGGTCCATTTATGGTCATGCTTACCGATGTCTTGGGGTCGCTCAGGTCGAAACCGGAATAGAGCTTTTTAGCGTCATCGAGACAGCAAATACTTACACCGCTGTTTCCTACTTTCCCATAAATGTCCGGCCGATGGTCCGGATCGTTGCCGTATAAGGTTACGCTATCGAAGGCTGTTGATAAACGTTTGGCAGGCATACCGAGGCTGACATAATGGAAGCGTCGATTGGTGCGCTCGGGGCCGCCTTCACCCGCAAACATGCGCGTTGGGTCTTCACCTTCACGCTTAAACGGGTAAAGTCCCGACGTATATGGGAACTCGCCCGGAACGTTTTCCTGCAATACCCAACGAACAATATCGCCCCAACTGCGATAGGAGGGGGTCACCACTTTGGGGATCATGTTGTGCGATAGGCTCTCGGTATGTGTCTGAATAATAATTTTTTTGTCACGTACCTGAAAGCTATACTCGGCATTCTTGTACATGGCGCGCTTGGCCTCCCAACTTTGAATGACTTCCCAGTTGTGCGGATCGAAATCAAGCTTGATGCGATCGAAGGTGGCTTTCAAATGTTGTGCTGCGAGTGTTGAATCGGCATTACTGCCGCTTTGTTCCAACTCACTGATGGCGCCCTGAATTCGATACAGTTTATCGGCAATGGCAGACTGTTGTTCAACCCAGCTGTCGTATTTACGGTTGTTTTCGCTGATCTCACTCAAGTAGCGAGTTCTATTCGGCGGAATGATGTAAATCTTCTCGCTCATTTCATCCGTAATCGCAAAAGAAGAGGCGAGGGGAGCTCCTGTCTTTTCCACCAACGTAGAAATTAGCTTCACATATAAGCGATTAGTCCCGGGGTCATTGAATTGAGAGGCAATGGTGCCAACAACGGGCAAACTTTCATCGTCTGCTTCCCATAAATTGTGATTACGCCTGTATTGCTTTTTCACATCACGCAACGCATCCAATGCTCCGCGCTTATCGAATTTGTTGATGGCTACCACATCAGCAAAATCGAGCATATCGATTTTTTCCAATTGTGTGGCTGCGCCAAACTCGGGTGTCATGATGTAGAGAGCCACATCGCTGTGATCCATGATTTCCGTATCGCTTTGACCGATGCCCGATGTTTCCAGAATAATCAGATCAAAGCCCGCAACTTTTAAAATAGAAACAGCCTCGGATACATGCTTGCTCAGTGCCAAATTGCTCTGACGCGTGGCCAGCGAACGCATGTATACACGTGAATTGCGAATGGAGTTCATGCGAATACGATCGCCTAGTAAAGCTCCACCCGTTTTGCGCTTGGAAGGATCTACCGAAATTATTCCGATGTTCTTGTCGGGGAAGTCCAACAGAAATCGACGCACGAGCTCATCGACCATCGACGATTTGCCGGCGCCTCCTGTTCCCGTTATGCCAAGCACAGGAGTTTTACATGCTTTTGCCTTGGCAGTAATGCCTTCGATACTTTCGGTATGCTTCTCCGGATAATTCTCGGCTGCTGATATCCATTGCGCAATCAACGTATGATTCGAAACTTTCAGTTCCGAAATCGGGTGATTCACTTCCAATCCTGTCGGCACGTCACACTTCTGAACCAAATCGTTGATCATGCCTTGCAATCCCATGGCACGTCCGTCGTCGGGATGATAAATGCGGGTAATACCATACCCATGCAACTCCTCAATCTCCGATGGAAGAATGGTTCCACCTCCACCTCCGAAGATACGAATGTGGGAGGCCCCCTTTGCCGCCAACAAGTCTTTCATATACTTGAAATACTCGTTGTGACCACCTTGATAGGATGTCATGGCAATAGCTTGTGCATCTTCTTGTATAGCACAATCCACCACTTCTTCCACACTGCGGTCGTGGCCTAGATGTATGACCTCGCAACCCGTGCTCTGAATGATGCGACGCATTATATTGATAGCAGCGTCGTGCCCGTCAAAAAGGCTGGCGGCTGTTACAATTCGAATTTTATTAATTGGTGCGTATGGAGAAGGTGTGTTCATGATTGTATATTGAATCAAGTGGCCGCGAATTTATTGGCTCTGCGCTCTACATCCTATAAGAATTTTCGATGCTCACAGGCGGCATGATAAGCGAGCAATTCATGTTAAGTTTTGAATGAATTCGAGCTGTAACAGCCGACAAGTGCCATATTTGCGGCGCCATTTTAATCTACCATCATGAAAAGTCTGTTTGACGATGCCGTGTATCAGGAGGTCATCGACCGTTTGTCGAAGTTGAAGGAGAATACACCGCGTCAATGGGGTAAAATGAGCTCAACTGCCATGGTAAAGCATTGCAACTTAGTACTCTCGTCGTCCCTTGGCCTTGCTCCTCGGAAACGTGCATTAATGAGCTACCTATTTCGTAAAATGGCTAAAAAGCAGTATGTATATCGCTCCGTTTACAAGAAAAATGGCTACACAGCTCCTGGATTTATAGTTACCAATACGAATGAATTCAGTTCAGAAATCACCCGTCTTGTACAGAGCATCGACCAGTTCAGAAAGGCGGGCGAATCGACTTATGAAAACCGACTTCATGCATTCTTCGGAAGACTAACCGCACAGGAATGGGGTATGTTGCAATACAATCACTTGAACCATCATCTTACACAATTCGGTCTTTAAAATATGCATGCAATTCTTCGCGATCGAAACAGCGTCATTCCTCATTCTGAATTGATTCTTCGACCCGAGGGTAGTATTTATCATTTGGGGATTACGGCTGAGCATATTGCAGAAAAGGTTATCATTGTTGGCGATCCGGAGCGTGTACCCAAGATCTCGGCTCTTTTTGATGAGGTCACACACGTTATAAGCGGACGGGAATTTATCATTCACACAGGCTCATACAAGGGAAAACGAATAACCGTAATCTCTTCTGGAATTGGCGTCGACAACATTGACATCGTCATGAATGAACTGGATGCTGCCGTGAATGTGGACTATGAAACCCGATTGCCCAAGGAAAAGCACACGAGTTTAGAGATCGTGCGCATTGGCACGAGCGGATGCATGCACTCCGATATTCCCGTTGGGAGTTTTGTATCTTCTTCTTTTTCATTTGCACTGGACGGTGTGCCCCAAACGTATGACGCGGTTCATTCAGACCGTGAGCAAGCCTTGCGAGACTCCTTATCGGAGAGGTTTTCATGGCTTCGCGAAAACTCGGGCTTCTACGTAGCAGAATGCAATCAGGACTTGCATGAGCGAATTGCTTTCGATGCTATTCATGGCATTACGGCAACGGCCAACGGATTCTATGGCCCTCAGGGTCGTTCCGTGCGATTGAAATCGAACATGGAACACCGCATTGATGAATATGCTCAATTTCGATTCAACGACCTGCGCATTACCAATTTTGAAATGGAATCGGCGGGTATATATGCCATGGCTTCCATGCTAGGACATAAAGCCGTATCTGTCTGTGCCATATTGGTTAACCGTGCGACCAAAGAATTCAACAGTGACTCTTTAAGAAGTGTTGAAACCCTTATCAGGACTGTGCTGGATCGATTTTGAAACATCCTTTGTGAAAAAGGTCGTGGAAAGGGAACATTGGTAGGGTAGGTGTTCAGCTAGCTTTGTATTGCTACTGAAAACTGAAAAACAATCACCCATGTACAGCAACGAAGTAAACGCCCTCATTTCGCTTATTGAGGATCCGGATGAATCTATCTACAAGCAGGTTAGTTCTGAGCTTAAAAACTACGGAGAATCTATCATTCCGCAGTTAGAACAGTATTGGGAACTACAAGATTTTGGTCCGTTATTTCAAACACGGCTGGAAGAGCTAATCTCAACCATACAGTACGAAGGCGTTTATAACCGCTTGAAGTCTTGGAAGAATTCGGAAGATAAAGATCTACTGGAAGGCGCATTGATCATTAACAAGTATCAGTATCCTTCATACGATGAAACAGAACTGAGAAGAGCTGTTTCAAAAATCCGTCAGAGTATCTGGCTTGAACTGAACGATAACCTAACGGCATTTGAACAGATTCGAGTGTTTAATCATATGTTTTACACCCATCACGGATTTAAGGGAAACCGTGAAAACTATCATCAGCCGCAGAATTCGTTTCTATCCGATCTGATAACAACGAAGACCGGAAACCCACTATCACTTGGTCTTCTGTATACTTATTTGGCTGACAGTCTTGATTTGCCTGTGCAGGGAGTAAATCTTCCAAGCCACTTTATACTTTGTTATCTGGATCATTATCCGTTCGATGAAGAATTGGGGATAATTAAAGACGAAGCTGAGGTGCTGTTTTATATCAATCCATTTAATGCAGGTGCAATTCTTCAAAAGGAAGAGATTGATGAGTTTCTGGTAAAGCAGAACTTGCCTCAGGACGAACGTTTTTATCGTCCATGCGCAAACATGGAGATGATAGCGCGAATGTTGAATAATCTCATACATGCTTATATAGCTGCCAGCAACGACGAAAAGGTTCGCGAACTACGAGCCCTTCAATCGTTGCTTTTGGAAAAAGAAGGTTGATTGAAAATGTAGATCGATTTTAATGGGAAAGGAAAGGCGCTTTGTAAGAGGCGCCTTTTTCGTTAATAACTGACATTACAACGAAAAGGTGTTACTATTAGATTTGTTTCACTAACTAACCACGACCGAAACAGTCCGGCCTGCAGCTTAGCTGTTGAGTAGTCGTCTTTTCATCCGATGAATCGGCTGAATACGCTACGGTCAGACTAATTACTGACGATGGAATTCGACATCTTTTTCAGTTTCTCGAAAATGGATTTGGGGCAGGGTGCTCCTTCAGATCAGCTTTTGTATGATAATCTTTTCCGCCAGATTCGCGCTGCCGATCAACTGGGGTATAACCGGGCGTGGGTAGGGGAGGCGCACTTTTCCATTCGCACAGAGCAGCATAAGCCCGAGCCCCTACTACCGCATTTCAACGGTGAACTCTGTATCAATACCGATATTCTGCAGATTGCCTCGGTTGCTTATCCGCAAACCAAGCGAATTGAAGTCGGCTCCGCAATTCGCAACATCATTGCCAACGGAGGCCCCATCGCGCATGCCGAAGCTGTTCGGACATACTTGACCATTCATCGCGAAGAACTGCTCACAAGCGGCCGTAAGTTGAATATCGGATTTGGTATTGGTCGAT
>JBIKSC010000227.1:0-4289 GCA_044348775.1 Flavobacteriales bacterium
TGGTGATGCACGAAGTAAGCTTGTCGCCACGGCGCAACTGGAAGGCCAGATTCTCGGCCATGGCCAGTAAGATGCCCCGCAGCTTCACAATGTCGATTGTATCACGATCGAAGGTGCGCTCGGTCGATATCGACTTACGTTCTTGATAGGGAATGACCGGCGAAGGATCAATACCGTTGGCCTTGCGCCAGATGGTGACACCATTGTCGCCAAAAGCATTCTCCATCAACTCCACAGGCATTTCCTGCACCGTTTGAATTTTACTCACGCCCATGTTACGCAACGTCTGGTATGTCTTGTCGCCTACCATCGGAATCTTCTGAATCGACAAGGGGGCCAAAAAAGGCTTTTCATCACCTAGCAAAATGCGCCGCTGGTTATTGGGCTTTGCCTCGCCGGTCGCCACTTTCGAAACCGTCTTATTCTCCGACAATCCAAACGAAATGGGCAAACCCGTTTCGCGAATGACGCGCTCACGCAATTCGGTGCCGTATTGATAGCAACCGAAAAACTTATCCATACCCGACAAGTCGCAGTAGAACTCATCGACCGAAGTTTTCTCAAACAACGGCACCGCTTCGCGCACTATCTCGCTCACCATGTCGGAGTACTTCATGTAGTTGGCCGAATTACCGCGTATGACCACAGCCTCCGGACACAACTGTTTGGCTAGCTTCATCGGCATGGCACTGTGTACGCCAAACTTGCGCGCCTCATAACTGCACGAAGCTACCACGCCCCGATCGCTCGTACCACCAATAAGCACAGGTTTGGCGTTGAGCCTGCTATCGAGCAAGCGCTCCACCGACACGAAAAACGTGTCTAAGTCCATATGCATGATTGCGCGTTCGGGCATGGCATTAAAGATAGTACAAGGTCAACCTCAAACAGGAAACATTTCCTCACCGCTTTTTTTGATGACCAGACGACAAATCAAAACCCCTTCATTGTAATGGATTTACAACCATCCAATTTCGACAGGGCTCCAATAAGAAACTACTCATATCACCTAACTCCGAAGGACTCTGTACACTCCGAAGCCCGCAGGGCTTCACCTTAATTACTCCGAGCGCAGCTCGGAAGCCTCCTCACCACCGCACTGTACACCCCGGACATCAACCCCCGAAGCCCGCAGGGCTTCACTTCTAGTTCACCCGAGCGCAGCCTGGGTAAGTCCCTCGGCCAAAATCAAAATCTTCATAACTTTACAACTCATTTATGCGGACACCTTTTTTCATTTTCATAATCCTGTTGCACTTCACAACAGAGTTTCATGCGCAAAACACCAACCTGCGTATAAACGAAATCCTTACACGCAACAGCACCGTTGCCATGGACGATTTCTTCGAGTACGACGACTGGATTGAAATTTACAATCCACCCGGAAGCGGCATAACCAACCTTGCTGGTTACTACCTCAGCGACAATGCCGACAGCCTTACCAAATGGCAAATACCGGCCGACGATGCGGGTATCACAACTGTTCTTCCCAACAACTTCATCATTTTTTGGATAGATAACGATTATGACAACATAAACACACAAGGCCCCTCGCACAATGCCGGTTTCTCACTAGATAGTGATGGTGAAATGATTCTGCTAACCGCCCCCGATGGCCTGACGATTATAGATAGCACCTCGTTCCCCGAAATGGCACGCGATGTAAGTTGGGGCCGCTCGTGCGATGGTTGCCCGCAATGGCAATACTTCAACAATGTCACGTTCGACGATAACAATTTCGAAATCCAGAACAACGACCTGCTATTCATCAATGAAGTTCAGCCTATCAATAACTCTACGTATGATGATTTAGAAAATGAGTTCGACCCGTGGTTCGAGATTTACAACCCAAATTCTTTTCAAGTCAATCTGGCGAATTACAGCCTTTCCATCAATGGCGGTCCATCCTGGACCGTTCCCAATACCCGGCCTGCCAGAACAGTTATTCCTCCAGGCGGATTCATCCTCATCTGGTGCGACAACGACCTGGCTGACGATGTTAACCACAGCCCCTTAAACCTTCCTATAAATGGTGCCAACATTGAACTCAAAGGCCCGGACGGTTTGACTGTTATTGATACATATGCTTATCCCGCAACGATAGCAGACCGCAGTTGGGGCCGTGTAAGCGATGGTGCAAGCAACAGTATCGAATTCAGCTCTCCAACGCCAACCGTGACCAACCAACTCTTCGTCATTCAGCCGGAAAACATTGTCATCAATGAACTGCTCACAGCCAACCAAAACGGAATCACCGATAACGTTGGAGAACTCGAGGACTGGTTTGAGATTTACAACCCAAACAACTTCCCTGTAAATCTGAGCGGCTATTACTTCAGCGACGATCCCGAGGTGCGCAACAAATGGGTGGTTTCTTCCAGCTTCCCTGATAGTGTTACAGTACCCGCTAATGGTTGGCTCCTTTTCTGGGCAGATGACGACATTGAACAAGGTGTCTTGCATGCAGAGTTCAAACTGTCCAACAATGGCGAATACCTCTGCTTAAGCAGTCCGGACGGTTACACGCTCGCCGACGAAATTCAATGGAATTACATCGCACCTGATACTTCACTGGGCCGCATCACCGACGGTGCAGACGAATGGGTTCTGTTCGTCGTTTCAACTCCCGAAGCCAGCAACAACCAAGGCACAGTTAACATCATCGAAAGCTCAACCTCTTCCCTGCTCGCTTACCCCAATCCAACAAACGACATCCTGTTTTTCAATCGCGCCACAGACTTCAACGCATTTGACTTGAGCGGCAAGCTCATCGAAGCACACACAAACGCCCGTTCCGCAGATACATCGCGCTGGCCATCGGGAATTTATATTCTCCAAACGAATGATGGTAACTGCCTTCGCGTCATAAAAAACTGATTGCGCCCTTATCTTGCGCTCATGAAAAGCATTACGGTCTTCTGCGGCGCAAGCGAAGGAAACAACCCGCTCTACAAAGAAATCGGTTTTCAAACAGGAAAGCTACTAGCTACTCATTCCATTGAAGTCGTTTTCGGCGGGGGTAAAATTGGCATCATGGGCGCCGTTGCCGACGGAGCTCTGGCGGCAGGTGGCGCAGTAACCGGCGTCATCCCGAAATTTCTCCGCACCAAAGAAGTAACACACTATGGAGTCACGAACCTTCATGTGGTTGAAACAATGCACGAACGTAAAATGCTCATGCACCGACTGAGCCAAGGTATAATGGCCTTACCGGGCGGCTACGGAACACTCGATGAGCTATTCGAAATACTAACCTGGGCACAACTTGGCATGCACGATTACCCTATCGGATTGCTCAATGTAAAAGGGTATTTCAATCACCTTTATGCATTCGTCCATCACATGTGCGAAGAGGGCTTTTTGAACGCGACTGTTCGTGATTTAATCATGATTGATGATGATGCAGAACGACTCCTCGATCGAATGACGAACTATCAAGCGCCTGAAATTTACAAGTGGATTACTGAAGACGAAGTCTAAAAAAATGAGCACCTTCGAAGAACTAAAAATAACTCGTCAGTATCTAAATGCTATTGAGGACGCGGAGTATTCAACTCCTACTGAAATTCAGATCAAGGCCATTCCACGGATTCTAGCCGGTCAAGATGTAATCGGCATTGCGCAAACAGGCACAGGCAAAACAGCAGCCTATCTGCTCCCTCTATTGCAAACACTCAAGTATGCTCAGGGAAACGAAGCAAGATGTCTCATTTTAGTGCCAACCAAAGAGTTAGTTGTGCAAGTAGAACGTTCTCTGGCCCTACTGGCGACCTACACCGACTTGCGTTGGGTTGCCCTCTTCGGAGGCATTGGACCCAAAGCACAAATCGATAAGCTTAAATCGGGTGTCGACCTTATTGTCGCTACTCCCGGTCGCTTTCTAGAGCTATATGCCAAAGGTGAAATTCCAGTCAAAAAAATAAAACACATCGTACTCGACGAATGCGACCGTATGATGGACATGGGTTTCTGGCCGCAGCTTCGTGAGGTGCAAGAGAAAATGCCCCAGAAAAAACAACAGCTGCTCTTCTCTGCAACCTTCCCTGAAAAAGTCGAGCGCCTTGCCGACAACTTCCTGCTCTTCCCTACACGCATTGAAGTGACCCCGCAGGCAACACCGGCTTCCACTGTGAAGCAAGTGTTATATGAAGCTGACAACTTCAGAACGAAGCTTTCCCTGCTGGAGTTTCTGCTTCGCGATGAAAGCATGCGCAGAGTGATGGTATTTGTGAGCACCAAGGAATTTGCTTCCAATATCTTCAAATACTTCGAGCGCAAACCCATTGGTG
>JBIKSC010000228.1:0-4285 GCA_044348775.1 Flavobacteriales bacterium
AGGTTCATGGTTGAAAAAATTGTGTGGCAAATCTAAGTTAGGTTGTTCAAACCACCTAGAGTTGCCATCATTTTTGTTGCCGCTCCTTTGTTCATATGATTTTACGCACATACGCATCCAATCAGCCGCTTTCATTGGTGTTACTGCCGCTCATCGCTTTTGCCGCACTTCTGTCTGTAGCATCGGCCGGGCTGTTGGTTCCGTATAACGCCGATTTTCCTCTTGATCGACTTCTCTGGAATTGGTATGGAACCCCATATGCTTTGGCTTTCCTCAGTGCTTTCTTGATTTTGGGTGGGGCCTATTTGTCCAATGTGGTTTTTAACCGGCATGAGTTTTTTAATGTTCCGGTTTTTGTTCCGGCGCTTATTTACACGCTTCTAGCAACCACACTTGCTGTTGTTCAGTTGTCAATACCCGTGCTGGTTGCCAATATTTTTGCGCTACTTGGACTGAACAGCCACTTGAAAATTTTTCATCAGCCCAGGGTGCTCGCCGAGTATTTTGAATGTGGTTTCTGGTATGGTCTGGCAGCAGTATGCTTCCCCCCGTATATTCTATTGATTGCATCAGTCTGGGTGGGCACTATCGTTACCAGGGCCTTTCACTGGCGAGAATATGTATTACCCTTGATTGCTTTCGGGGTTCCCTTTGCTTACTGGGTTTCATGGCTGTACTTCCAGGACGATATGGTTGGAATGGTGTTATTCAAAAAATGGATTAGCTTCGATACACAATCATTTTTTGGCACCTGGAATAGGTCAATCCGTTTATTTGCCTTGACTACTTTGTTGTCGCTGCTGTTCGCTATTCCTCGTTATTTGTTCCTTTCCGAGCGATCATCCAATAAGGCAAAAACTATTCGGACAATCTTCTTCATTGTGGCTCTGACCTTGGTCGGATCCTATTTTATCGCCTTCCTGTTGATGTGGAAATGGATTGTTATGGCGCTGCTATTGCCGGTTTCCTTTCTATTGGGTTATTGGTTCGCGAATTACCGCGTTTCTCTGGTGGCTCCCTTCTTCTTTTATCTGCTCCTGGCTTCGTCCGTTGCTTGTATAGTTGGCGCGTTCATTTAAGTGGTCATATGTTTTCGTTAATGACTCCCCAGGCCGATATTTGACATGTGATTGTTTGCTGTTCAACCTTCTTCTGCAAACGCTAGTCTATTATTCGGATGCTGATTTTAGCCCGACATATGTTGCTTTTGTCTTTGCTCTGTTCTGCGTGGTCCTCCGTGAATGGCCAATATGAATGGGTGGAGAATAAAGGTCAATGGCCCGAGAATGTAGTTTTTAAAACTTCAGTTCAGTCGGGAAATTTATGGATGGAGCGAGCCGGATTCACCTACCAACTGTATGATCCTTCTGCCCTCGGAGATTTGCACAGCGCCCACGGTCAACGAGATAGCGAAATGCTAAACGGTCATGTATTCCGCGCCAGATTTGTGAATGGAATCGCTCAAGGTGCTTCAGGTGAGGATCAGTTCAAACAGTATTACAATTACTACCTTTCATCAGATCCTTCCAACTACGGTGAACGATGCAGTGCTTTTGGTAAGGTGAAGTTGGAGAGTGTTTATCCCGGTATCGATATTCGGATGTATAGTGTCTCGGGTGGCTTAAAGTATGATTGGATTGTTGCGCCCGGTGCAAATGCCCAGTCTATCGAGATTGAATTTGAGGGAGTGGAATGCGCACTGGTGCATCGCGAACACGGAACTGATTTGGTTATATCGACAACTGTTCAAACGATCATAGAGAAACAGCCTTATGCCTATCAGGTTATTCATGGGCAACTGAGGGAGGTGCCGTGTGATTATGAGTTGAATGAAAACAGACTTCGTTTTCGTTTGGGGTCCTATGATCGAAGTGTTCCTCTTATTATTGACCCTGAAGTCGCCTTTTCAACCTATATCGGATCGACTGCTAATAGCTGGGGTTTTACAGCCTGTGACGATTCTGAGGGAAACCTCATAGCTGGTTCTGCTGTGTTTGCACCGGGATATCCAACCACGGTTGGGGCATTTTCCTCCACGTTTAATGAGGCTGCTACTAACGCCTTTGATATTACAATTTCGAAATTTAATGTGGATGGGACCCAGCTGCTATACAGCACATATTTTGGCGGCGAGTTGCAGGAAACACCCCATAGCGTTGTTGTGGATAGCCAGGATCGAATAATCGTTTTTGGTGTTACGGGTGGTGGCGGTTTTCCCATCTCTGCTGGAGCTTATCAGCAGAATTTTGTCGGCGGGCCATTTCTAACCATGAACGGTTTCTTTTCCGGCCAACACCCCAATGGTTGCGATTTGTTTGTGTCCAAATTCAACACAGATGGTTCATTGCTGGCATCTACTTTTATTGGAGGCTCAGACAATGAGGGATTGAATAATGCGGATCAACTTTTCTACAACTATGGCGATGCGTTCAGAGGAGAGGTGAATGTAGATGAACAGGATAATGTATATGTCGCAACGGTTACGAAGAGCGCTGATTTCCCTGTTACAGCGGGCACTTTTGGCGGTGGTGAATACGATGGTTTATTGTTCAAGCTCTCTCCGAATTTGAACTCGCTTCTACAAAGTAGATTCATTGGAGGTAACGGGCGTGATGCGTGCTATGCTGTAGAGTTTAATACTAGCGGTCAACTTATCATTGCCGGAGGCACGCAAAGCGCCGATTTTCCATGGATTTCATCTACGGCCGCCGATGGTTCCTGGAGTGGTGAAACCGATGGGTACGTGTCATTACTCGATGCGAATTCATTTGCCCTGGTCAGTGGAACTTTCATTGGAACCTCGTCCTATGATCAAGTATACTTTGCTCAAAGTGATAACTCGGGATTTATATACGCATACGGACAAACAACGGGGAATATGCCCATTACTCCCGGTTTATACGGACAGGCCAATAGCGGACAATTCATTTCCAAGTTCTCCGCCGATTTGAGCAGCATGGAATGGAATACACGGGTGGGTACCGGCAGTGGTGCAATTGACATTTCACCTACCGCGTTTTTAGTAAGCGACTGCGAGCAGATTTATCTAAGTGGATGGGGCGGTGATATCAATAACAACTATTGTTCAGCTCAACCCGGTAGTTGCTACGCTAATCAAAGCACAACAGTTGGCCTACCTACAACTCCGGATGCATTTCAGAACGCGACAGATGGCAGTGATTTTTATTTATGTGTATTGACTCCTAATGCACAAGACATTCTCTATGGCTCGTATTTGGGTGGAAACGAAAGCAACGAACACGTGGATGGAGGCACTTCACGCTTTGACAAGAACGGCTCCGTGTATCACGCGGTGTGTGCGGGCTGCCAAAACAACGATGATTTTCCTACCACACCCGGAGTGTGGAGTAATACGAATGAGAGTACCGGCTGCAATCTAGCTGTGTTTCGTTTTGACCTCAGTGCAGTGCAGGCTGAAGTTGAAATTGATGGCCCATCACAAGTCTGTGTAGACGATATGGTTGAATTTGTGAACACGACATCAGGTGCTACCAATTACCTCTGGGATTTTGGTGACGGAACTACCAGTAGTGAAATCCAACCCACGCATCAGTATTCGTCAGGTGGTGTGTACACGGTCCGATTGATTGGGTTTGATAACGAACTATGCGTGACGGCGGATACGGTAGAGGTGGAAATAACCATCATACCGGATGTGTTTCCGGAAATTCAGGACGACGTCGTTATTTGTTCCGGTGAAACTATACAGCTTATTGCAGAGGGCAGTGATAACCTGCATTGGCTATACGATATTACACTTTCTGATATTACAATTCCCACCCCGGTTGCACAGCCCGCAGTAACAACAACCTATTACGTAGTGGATGAAAACGAATGTGATGCAGAGACTTTGAGTGTTGTTGTTGAGGTGAGTGTTATTAATACAAGTGCTTCCAACGACACCTCTTTGTGTGTCGGGCAAAGTGCGGATTTGTTTGCAGCAGGTGGACTTTCGTATGTGTGGTCACCCGCCGATTTTCTGGATGACGCTGCGGTTGCAATGCCAACTGCAACACCCACCGAGAGTATTGATTATACCGTTACTGTCACGAATCAAGATGGTTGCAGCAATGAAGAAGTAGTTTCTATTTTGGTTTTCGAAGAAATTCCCGGAGGGCAGAACTATCCCGCTCTCACCATCTGTGAAGGCGAACAGGTGCAGTTGCAGGCAGAACCCGGAAGTGCATGGAGTTGGTTTCCCTCTCAATCGCTTTCTTCATCGGTCGTTCAGCAGCCAATCGCAACCCCCAATGACACAACTCAA
>JBIKSC010000229.1:0-4278 GCA_044348775.1 Flavobacteriales bacterium
TCATTCAACGGTTGGTGCGGCAACTGCACAGCCATGTCGGACGCTAACGGCGACGGCATTTGGTCAGTTACTGTTACATTGCAAGAGGGTACCTACGAGTACAAGTTCAGTCATGATAATTGGACTGGTCAAGAAACATTAGCGCCAGGGTCTTCCTGCACTGTTACAACAGATGCATTCACTAACCGAACTATCACGGTTTCTCAGGACGAAGTTCTTCCCGCAGTTTGCTACGGCAGCTGCGCAGTGTGCGGCATTAATACAGGCCCTTACGATGTGACCTTTAGCCTCGACATGAACAATGCTGACTTTCCGTTTACAACTCCTGAAGTGAACGGGACTTTTAATAACTGGTGCGGTAACTGCGCCCCCATGAGCGATTCTGACGGAGATAACATTTGGACACTTACAGTATCACTTCAGGAAGGCACCTATAACTACAAATTTTCGCACGACAACTGGTTGGGGCAGGAAACTTTGATACCGGGATTACCGTGTACTAGCACTTCTGAAGGTTTCACAAACAGAGCAATTGATGTAACCGGTCCAACCAATATCGGAGTGGTATGTTGGGAGAGTTGCTCTGCTTGCATTCAGCAACCTGTCTATTTCAATGTAGATTTTCAGGTCGATATGCAGAATGTGACCGACGTTTCATCTGTTGAGGTGAATGGAACCTTCAATAACTGGTGTGGCAACTGTTTTACACTTTCAGATCCTGACGGTGATAACATTTGGAACGGCACTGCACAGTTGGAAGCCGGAGTTTATGAATACAAGTTCTCTTACAATGGTGGGCAGTTATTTGAGCAACTAACGGCTGGAAATCCGTGTACTATTACGAATGGAGAATTCACAAACCGTTCTCTCGAAGTTGCGGGGGACGTAACGCTTCCTTTAGTATGCTGGGAATCATGCTTGAGCTGCGGCACTGTGCTTGCACAATACAACGTAACCTTCCAGGTCGACATGCAAAACGTCACCGATTTCACGGTGCCGGAAGTTAACGGCACATTCAATGGATTTTGCGGTGGCTGCTTCACCCTGACTGACGATGATGGAGATGGTATCTGGACAGGAACAGCTGCTATAGACGAAGGCATCCACGAGTATAAGTTCGCTCACGATTCATGGTTAGGTCAGGAGAATCTTCTTCCTGGTTTGCCCTGCACAGTAACGAATTTTGGTTTTACCAACCGCTCATTGAACGTGACAGGAGATATTGTACTACCTGTTGTTTGCTGGGGAAGCTGTCTCGACTGTGCATCAGCTCCGGTAACTCGAGAGGTGACTTTCCAAGTGGATATGAATGGTGTAGTTGGATTTACAACTCCTGAGGTGAACGGAACCTTCAACAATTGGTGCGGAAACTGCTTCCCGATGAGCGATGCTAATGGTGATGGCATTTGGGAAGCCACTACGACTATACAAGAGGGAAGCCATGAATTCAAATTCAGCTTCGACAATTGGATAGGTTCAGAACAATTGACTGCCGGTGATCCATGCACGGTTTCCGATGGTAACTTCGTTAACCGCTCATTAAACATAGAATCTGATACCATTCTCGCTCCGGTTTGCTGGGGAAGCTGCAACCCTTGCAACGTGAATGTTTTGAATCAAATGAACCTGCCTGTCACTTTTGACAATGCGCAGGTTGAATACGGACTTCTCGGTTTCGACGGTTCTGAAGATGCCGCTATTGTTGTTGATCCAACCGATGCAAGCAATATGGTTGCTCGTGTAACCAAGAGTTCTTCGGCGGGTGCATCATCCGGTGTAACCATTACTGCTCCTGCTCAGCTGGGCTTCAGTAGTCCTGTGCCATTCACTGCAGATGCAACAGCTATGTCAGTGCGTGTTTGGTCGCCCGATGCAGGGATTCAGGTGAGACTGAAAGTAGAAGACCACACGAATCCAACACAAAGTGTTGAGACAAATGTGACTACTTCGGTTGCCAACGATTGGGAAACACTGGTGTTCGATTTCGCCAATGAATCAGCCGGAACTGCTGCTTTGAATCTTGGTTATGCTTATGATAAAGCATCCATCTTCTTCAATTTTGGCGTGGATGGAGCAACAGCAGGTGAAAAGACGTATTACTTCGATGATGTAGTTTTTGGCGGTGAAGTAATAGTGGCGACGCAATACAACGTGACGTTCCAGGTCGACATGCAAAACGTTACTGATTTCACAGTACCGGAAGTTAACGGCACATTCAATGGATGGTGCGGTGGCTGCTTCGCCTTGACCGACGCTGATGGAGATGGCATCTGGACAGGAACCGCTGCAATAGACGAGGGTATCCACGAGTATAAGTTCGCTCACGATTCATGGTTTGGACAGGAGAACCTTCTTCCAGGTTTGCCCTGCACAGTAACGAATTTTGGTTTTACCAACCGTTCACTGAACGTGACGGGAGATGTTGTACTACCTGTTGTTTGTTGGGCCTCATGTGTTGATTGTTCTGTGGCTCCCGTGACTCATGAAGTAACATTCCAAGTCGATATGAACGGAGTAGTAGGCTTTACAACGCCGGAGGTGAATGGTACATTCAACAACTGGTGTGGAAGCTGCTTCCCGATGAGCGATACGAATGGCGATGGAATTTGGGAGGCTACTACGACTCTTCAGGAGGGTATCCATGAATTCAAATTCAGCCACGACAATTGGACCGGTTCAGAACAATTGACCTCCGGTGATCCATGTACTGTTACCAACGGAAACTTTGTGAATCGCACATTAAACATAGCGTCCGACACCATTCTAGCTCCGGTATGCTGGGGTCTATGCGGACCTTGCACAATGCCTGAGCCTGTTAGTATTACACTCAATTTAGACTTGGGCGATGCAGTGGCCACCAGTGCAGAGGTCACGGGTTCATTCAACAATTACTGTGTCGGTTGCCAACCCATGACGTCGTTGGGTAACAACCAGTATTCGTTGACGTTTGAGGAAATGCCTGGTGTGCATTACTATCAGTTTACCATCAACGGAGGAACGCAAATAGAAAACCTCGCTGAGGGAACTTGCACGGTTTCGTTTGAGTTTGGTATTGCTCGCGAGTTGGTGGTTTCAGAAGACGTAAACGTAGGCATGGTATGCTGGGAAAGCTGCGCACCTTGCCTGGTGAATGTGGATGAAATGAACCCAACTGAATTTGTGGTTTCTCCGAACCCTGCTAATACCCAATGTATGATTCAGTTCAGCCAAGGTTCAATGGCTAGCTATCAGTTAATGGATGCCGTGGGCCGTGTCGTTCTGGATGGTTCAACCAATGGTGCAAAGCAAATGGTTCTATCGACTGAGCAACTCCCTGCTGGTTTGTATCAGTTGGTTGTATCGAACGCTTCACGTCAGTTTACGCAGAAAATAATCGTTCAGCATTAATTATAAATCATTGGAATGGCTCGCATAACGGCGAGCCATTCTCTTTTTTGAATTCTACCACTATGAAAAAAGTATGCATTCTGTTGGCCTGTATTATGGTTATTTCAATTTCCTTGCAAGCGCAAACCACATGGGAGTTGATTTGGTCGGATGAGTTTTCGGGGAGCGCGGTAAACACCAACAACTGGTCGTATGAGTTCGGCAACGGAGGGTGGGGCAATAACGAATGGCAGTACTACACAAATGCATCTGAAAACATTGAAGTTTCCGACGGTATGCTGAAAATTACGGCTCGTCACGAAGGAACGGGTGCAACGGAATACACCAGCGCGCGCATCATATCGAAAGGGCTTTTTGAATTTGAATACGGGAAGGTAGAAGCGCGAATGAAGTTACCGCTCGGACAAGGCTTATGGCCGGCCTTCTGGACCTTGGGTGCTAATATCGATGAGGTGAGCTGGCCCCGCTGCGGTGAAATCGACATCATGGAACACGTCAGCAATGAGTACATGACACACGGTGCAGTCCATTGGGAAAACAACGGACATGCATACACGGGTAATGGGGTAAACACAGATCCAACCCAATTTCATGTGTATGGTATTGTATGGGAAGAGAATCTCATTCGTTGGTACCTCGACGGTGTCCAGTTCTATCAGTTTTCAATTCAGGCTTCCAACAATACCGATGACGCATTTCGCCATCCGATGTTTCTTCTATTGAATATGGCAGTAGGGGGAAATTGGCCGGGTTATCCCGATGACACAACGCCTTTCCCTTCAAGCATGCTTGTCGATTACGTTCGCGTTTATCAGCCGGCATCCCCCAATAACGTTACATCAACGAACGAACCAACCATCATGCTGTATCCAAATCCTGCGAACGATGAAT
>JBIKSC010000230.1:0-4269 GCA_044348775.1 Flavobacteriales bacterium
GTCGTAAATCATCCACGATTCGAACAACGAACCGAATACCGGAAAACAAAGCCCGAACATAGCTCCGTATAGGGCATAGCGTTGTTGTTCGGTAGTTAAGATGCGATTTAGGAGCATGTGAAATGTGTGGCCTGCGAAACTACGAAATAGTAAGCGTGTTTAGGCCGGCTGAGCCAAGATGTTACGCATGGTGTCGAACGACATCGGTTTACCAATGAAATCGGTTACCAGGGGCGTTTCCTTGGCGCGCTGCAAATCACGATCGTCGAGAGTAGACGACAAAACATAGATTTTGGTTTTGGAAAAACGCTCGGGGTTCATTTGTGCCATCAAATCGAGCACTTCGAATCCACCCATCACGGGCATGCGTATATCTAAAAAGATGAGGTCAATGTGCTCATCGGGTGCTTCATCAAGATACTCTACAACTTCTTGACCCGACTTGAATACGTCGATGCGAACATCGGGTATCAATCGTTTCAGTACTTCACCATGGAGCATGTTGAAGATATCGTCATCGTCGACCAAGACTACGTGTTGAGGATTATTCATTTGGGTCAATTTCAGGTATAGTTATCGTCATAGTGGTGCCTTGTCCGGCTGTTGATTCTACATGCAAGTCACCATTCAATTTGTTCACAATCTCCTTACAAATATAAAGGCCCAGACCTGTTCCTACACTCGAGGTGGTGCCGCGATAGAACATGGTAAATATCTTGTCTAGGTGCTGTTCGTTTATTCCTTCACCATTGTCGTTCACCTTCATGATGATCTTCCCTGCTTTTCGTGAAAGAGAGAACTTTACGAAGCTGTCGATGTCTTTGCGGCGGTACTTTATGGAGTTGCCGATGATGTTCTTGAGCAGCACTCCCAATCGAGATTTGTCGGATAACACAATCGGCTCTGTCTGAATGTCGAGCAGCAGCTCCATTTGGCCTTGAGCGCTGAATCGCAAATCATTGTAAGATTGCTTAACCATTGCCACCACATCAAACGCTTCGTGCGCAAGGTCTAGGCGAGAATTTCTGGAGTATTCCAGGATTTCTTGAATGGTGCCGTCAAGTCTTGTTGCAGAACCGTCCACCATCTCCAGGTATTTGCGAGTTTTCTCATCAATTTCACTTGAGTGCATGATGAGCGAAACAATGCCTTTGATGGACAATAACGGAGACCGCAAATCATGGGAAATGCTGTAAACAAAATTGTCAAGTTCAGCATTTATCTTCTGAAGCTCTTCGTTTTTTCGGTTTACCGCTTCCTGAACTTTGATAAGTTCGGAAATGTCTACACCTGTAACAATGATGTGCTCCAGTTGCCCTGTGGCGTTCTGATAAGGTAGAATGCTCTGTAAGAACTGTATGGTGGTTCCATCATCCGCGGTGCCTTCGTCTTCAACGCGAATGATTTGCTTCGTTTCGACCGATTTGCGGATGTTCTGAATCAAGTTCCAGGTTCGCTCATTGACATCCGACTTCGCTACTTCGAAAATCGATCGTTTCGAGGTCGTATCCCACCAAATCGCACCGTCTTTAGGTGGCTCGCTGCTGAACATGATCCGGCCTTCCGGATCGAAAACATACTTTTGAGAAGGCGAATGGTTCAATATACTTTCATAGAAAGTTTTGAGTGTAACCATACGCTCGGCTGCTGCATCACGCTCGCGTTTTAAGTTCAACTCTTCCGTGATGTCTTTGGTACTTCCCACAACGCGCAGCAGTTGACCTTTTTGGTCGCGCTCTGCCACCATGAGCGTCTCAACGATGCGCTCGGCTCCATCCGCAATTCGTTTTATGTGAAAGGTGGACTCCTGCGTTCCGGCCATGCCTTGGCGTATGTTGTTCATGTCTCTTACGCCTTTCTCATAGTCCTCCTGCGACATGCTGTTGCGCCAAACATCCACAATCGATAGTTCCTCATCATGACCCACACCATAGATATCGTACATGATGTCATTCCAACGAATGGATCCGTCTTGCGGGCTATATTCCCATGTGCCGATGCGGGAATGTTTCGCAATCAGTTCAAAGCGCGTATTCATGCGAAGAATCTCTTGGCGGGCAAGCGTCTCCTCGGTAATATCTTTTTGAAGGGCAATGAAATTCGTGTGGTTGCCGTCTTCGTCGAAAACAGAAATGATTTCCAGCTGGTTATAATACTCTCGGCCTTCGTGATCGTAGTTAATAACGGTTACCTCAATGTTCTGCTTGTTCCATAACGCCTCTTTCAATTGCTGCCTCGCGGCTTCGTCTGTTTTCGGACCTTGAAGGATATCCTTCGGTTTCTGTCCAATAATTTCGTCCAAACTATAGCCTGAAATATGCATGAACGCATCGTTCACCCATTCAATTCGCCCCATATTGTCGGTTATGATAACCCCACTCTTGGTGCGCGTAGCGATGAGCGATAGCTTTCTCAGTTCTTGTTGTGAAGCCTTGATCTGCTCCATTTGATGGGTGATTTCTTCGCTGCGCTTGCGGTTGGCAAGCATGGCTTGAAGCTGCTGCGTGAAAACACCAAAAATAGTCAAGTGGCGCTCTTGCGGTTTATTATATAACGGGGCGTTCGTCTTGCTGATTAACCCGCAGAGGTATACCTCGTAATGCAAATTGGGTTCTGTAAAGTAAGAGAACAGACCTTGGTCAAAAGCGGAGAGGCAATCGAATAAATTCAGCACATCAGACTTCACGATGTGAGATTTTCCGGGCGATAATTTTGAACTGATCTTTTTTATTTCGTCAACCAGTTGTGAGGTATTCGTCGGACTGAAGCCTTCTCGGTATATAACAACGGGTCGGCCATCAGTTGGAACATACATGATAAGCGATGCCTCGGTTTCAAATACATCTACGATAGCCTCGGTTTCCAGTTGAAAGAAAGCGCTTTCGTTGGTCTGGTTAAGCGCATCCGAATTATACCGGTGAAGCCGTTGGTGAAGCACCAACTCATGGTCGAGCCGGTCGCGAGTATTGATGAGCTCCTGCTCTATGGAAGAGAACCGCGTCACCCTCAGTTGAAGGTCGCGGTATTGCTTTAGCAGCTCATCGTAACTCGCAGGATTGCTCATGATTTATTGAGAAAGAGCTCAGCGGTAAATTACGTACAATGCGGTTGAGTAGTTGTGATACGTGTTCTTACCGCCCAACGTGGCGAACTCACCGAAACCATACATTCCCAGCCAAGGCGGGCATGCTCCATCAACGTAAAATGGGTATTGCATCTTGCTCACCAATTCATCCTTGATGATTCGGTTAAACAAGAACCGGCCACGGGCCAAACAGTCGGCGTGAAAAACAGCAACCGGTTTTTTACCTGCGTTGCGATCGTTCATTTCTTTTACCAAACGATCCATCTCAGAGAATATCAAGTCTTCATCGCGGGTGGTTAACCAAAGCGATGTGCCTTCTGCGATGGTAGTTGCATAGTACATGTCATTTCCGTCGTGCTTCGTTACTACTCGCAATAAATGCTCATTACCATATTCCTTTGCTAATTCAGGGCTGAGTTTTTCTCCTAGTGCCCCAATCGGAATGGTATCTCCGCACGTTGCATCCGATGTCAATCCCAAACGACGGGTATATTCTTCCCACGCCGGTTTGCCATTGAATTCCTGAATGATGTGCCCGTCAGCTTTGGTTACAACCAACGGTTCACCAATGCCAACAAAGCCATGTGTAGCTTGTGTGTCGACCGTAAGTGAGGCATCTGAAAACCCGATGGCGTATGCACCGTGTTCCGTTACCAATTGATCGACGGCTTGAAAACTGATTACTCCACGCATATTGTCGGCTGAAGTAGCTCCGAAAATGGTAACACCCTCGCCAAAAACTTCCTCGAAACCTTGGATGCACAGGTCGTTGGCGATATCGATGCCGGAACCCAGGAAGTAAATCATGTTGATGCCTGGTTGCTGCGCTTTGAGCGAATGAGCCATTTCAAGCGCTTTCTCATACGAGTTCTTACCATTGATGTCTGATACGCTCGCAATAGCAAATTCTTTTCCTTGAACGGCCATAAGCGCCATGTCTTTCATGGACTCGCTCACGCCTTCGCGGCCTATGACCCCGCAGCAGGATGCAGCAACTATTTTGGCGTTAGGAGCCATTTCATGCGCTTGTTGAACCATTTCTTTGAAGTCATGTCCTATGGAGGCATGTAGCACCAATAAATCGGTGTCGTGGTAATTTTCGCCAAGTGCGATTTCCATACATTCCATAACTGCACGGCGGGTATTTACAACGCGTGCACTCGCAGAGAAAAATTTGAGCATAG
>JBIKSC010000041.1:0-15078 GCA_044348775.1 Flavobacteriales bacterium
TCCGATTTGAGTCATTGTCAAGTATGAGTTTGGTTATTCATTGAACCGAACGCGAAGATAAGAAGGAATGGAGAATGGAGAATGGAGAAAGACTGACCCCTTCCCAACACCTAACACCTAACACCTAACACCTAACACCTAACACCTATCACCTATCACCTATCACCTATCACCTCTAAAAGTGTTTCCCCATCTCAGCCCTAACCGCCACAACAGCCTCCCGTATGGCGCTATTGCCAACCGTGGCTTCCAGGTGTAGAATTTCACGCGCATACTCTGAAGCTGAGCTATCTGCTTTTACACGGGTGAATGCAACTTTGTACAGTTCACCTGTTTCTTCTTTGGCGCGTTTCACTTTGTTCCAGCATTCATCGCTCACATACATCTGCAGCGATATGTTGTGCTCAAACTCTTCGCGCAGGGCCTTTGTCAAGTCCATGTGCAAATAGGCTGCATTGGAGGACGTAACGGAAAGACGCATTACCATGGCCTGAGGAGTTGTGCGCTCCAGCATCACAATGATGCGCTCATACGCACTTATGCGCAAAGGGGCCAACGCCTTGTTGTTGTCTTGGCGCAAAGCGAACATCCACGTGCGCTCGCGGTGCTTAATCCATGAATTAAATAGATAGATAATAAGCGAAACCAAGGCTCCGAGAGCCAACACTTCGAGCATGAGCAAGAGTAGGTGAGGGGTCATGTATTTTTTTCTTTTGCTAAGTCAATTTCTATTTCCAATTCCAGCGATTTCTTGATATCCGCTGCTTGTTCGCTGCGGAAGATATAACCGGATGTGGTTGCTAATTGATGAGCCGCTTCCATCGGAATGGACACGGTCAATTTATTTCTCTCAGTGTTTACTTCACCGATAGCGAGGTGCCACGTCTTAAGGTCGAATGCAAATTCGTCGAGAGCATTGAGACAAAGATGAGTGCTCAGTGTTGCTCCTGCATGCAGCGATTGGGCCTCTTGCTGAGAAAGCCGGATGCGCAGCGATTGATCGCTGATTCGGATTTTCATGTCGGGCTGTTACTTCTTGAGTCCGATTTCAGCCAGACGCTCATCCAGGAATTCGCCTGCTGAGATGGGCTCCCAGTGCGGTTGCTCACCGTCACCAACGCATGATGGCAAACAGTCGAGGCGCATCTCGCTGCGGGGATGAAGGAAAAACGGTATGCTGAATCGTGAACTGCCCCATTTCTCGCGCGGCGGATTCACCACGCGATGGGTTGTACTCTTGAGTTTTCCGTTGGTGAGGCGCTGCAGCATATCACCCACATTCACCACGATATGATCCGGCAATGCGGTAACCGCTACCCATTCATTCTGTTTGTTCAATACTTCCAGACCATCCGCGGATGCACCAATGAGCAGGGTGATTAAATTGATGTCTTCATGTTGACCGGCACGCACCGCGCTTTTAGGTTCCGATGTAATTGGCGGATAGTGGATAGGGCGCAAAATGGAGTTTCCATTCTTGATTTTATCGTCGAAGTAAAACTCATCGAGTCCCAGGTGCAGGGCAATTGCACGAAGCATGAATTTCCCTGTCGACTCCAAGTCGCGATACGCTTGAATTCCTACTTCGTTGAAGCCTGGCAACTCATCCGTAAAGATGTTAGCCGGATACTCTGATTTGATGGAGTCGCCGTCAATAACCTCTTGTCCAAAGTGCCAGAACTCTTTTAAATCGCCTGCATTGCTGCCCTTCGCGTGTTCGCGGCCGAAGGAGGTATAGCCGCGTTGTCCGGCGAGCTCTACGACTTCATATTTCTTTTTGGTGTCTTCGGGTAAATCAAAAAACGCTTTTACCTCGTTGTATAAACGTTCAACGGTAGACACTTCGATGAGGTGGTTTTTTACTGCAACGAAGCCGATGCCTTCGTACGCGTTTCCCAATTTGGCGACGAAATTCTTCTTCTGTTCTTCATTGCCGTGAATGAAATCATTCAAATCGACGCTGGGGATTCCCATTTCATGGAGACTCATTGGTAAAGTGATTTTTTGGTGATTGCAAGTTAATCAGAAACAAGAACAGTCAAGCATTTGCCTGACTGTTCTTGATATAAGTGAAACGTGAAACGATTTATTCGAGTGTGATAATTTGTGTTTTGCGAGCCACATTGCCGCAAGAGTCTGTGCAGGTCCAAACACGTGTGATTCTCTTTTCTTGCTTGACCTCCTTGAAGATGACGTCAAACGCTTCGCCGCTATTATCCACGGCAGCAAACTGCGCAGGTTCCGGAATCATATCCGGTGTTGTCGAAATGTTGGGCGCCTCACCCAACAAGCGTGGTGGCATTTTGTCTGTAATGTGGACAATTTGCTGAGCTTCTGCGGTGCCTCCGGCCGGATCAGAATAGGTAAAGGTTCTGACCAGCGTTCCAAGGCAGCCCCCGGAGTAAATGTTTTCACTGTAGTTGATGCTTACTTTTCCGGAAGGTGATGAAGCATTGATAGTAGGAAGATCTGCTAAAGCATCAATGTCACAACTGATCTCATGTTGGAATGATTGAACCTTGATTTGAGCAGTGGAATAAATACAAAGACAAGAGAGTACGAGTAGTACAGACAACTTTGTTTTCATGTTTTTAGATTTCAGATAGGTCGCAAATGTATACAAAAAATGGAACCTATAACAAAGTTGGTCGAAAATTCGACTAAAGCTTTAAGCCTGTCGACTTAATTCCACGCTAGCCCGTTGATGCTAAGCAGGTTATCTAATGGGATGCGAGTGCCTTCCTGTGTGTAAAGAACCTCAGTGTTGTTTTCGCGCTGAAGTTTTGCGATTCTCGATTGGATTTCGAGGATCATTCCGTTTTCGAAGAAGCGAAGTATGACGTTTTTGTTTGCCATGGTATATTCAGTTGATGCTACAAATTAGATGCTTTGATTTAACGCAGCTCTTATCGCTCTGTGATGCTTCCGTTAATTCATCCTATCCTTAATAATTCTTGTTTTAGTAAATGATTATCTACATTCGCTCTATGCTAGTTCAAACAGCATCTATCTTCGGGCTCAAACGCGCCGACTACGACGATCTACTCGCTCGCGGATGGTTCAGGGGCAGCGGTATTGTTTACCGCAGTGAGGTTGTTTGTATTGATAGCAAGGTGTACGGCATTCGAAACATAAGGTTTCCTGTGAGTGCATTTAGCATGCGCAAAAGTCACAGGAAGCTATTCTACAGGAACAACGAGAAGTTTTCTATCCGAATAGGAACTCCGCGGTGCGATAGCCAGCGCGAAAATCTGTATCAAGGGCTCAAATCGCGTTTCAAAGCCTTTGTGCATGATACACTTGAAGGTGTGTTGCTATCCCCAAGGCAAGGTGCTGAGTTTGATGCCATGGAAATAGCGGTATACGATGGTGATCATTTGGCTGCGGTCAGCTATGTCGATGTAGGAGAAAGCAGTATGGCCTCTATTCTGTGCATCTATGATCAACGTTATCATAAGGATAGCTTGGGTATCTATACGATGCTGGTGGAAATGGATTTGGCCAAACGAATGGGGTTGGATTATTACTACCCGGGTTACGTGCTCGACGAGCCTTCGGCCTTTGATTACAAACTAGAATTGGGGCCATGCGAGTGGCTGAGCCATGATAATGGTTGGTATGGAACATCTGAATCGATCGAGGTATCGAAGGCATCGCGTATCCGCAGTAAGATGGAAGAGGCACACCAAAGGCTAGACGATGCCGGCTTTCAGTCGAAACTATACATCTATCCATTTTACACCTTAGGACATTTATTGCTGGAGCGCCCCGATCTTATCCGTGTGCCTTCGTATCGAACCATCGATACGAACGCCGGCCTATTGGCCGTGTCATATGATCTTCAAATGGATGCCTTTATTTGTTTTGACCTTCATGCGGTTCAAGACTTGGATTTTCTTCATTCGCTTCAGCTTTCTAATGACTATTCCAACGGGTCAAATTACCAACTCGAGCCTCGGAAATGTACTTTTTTTCACCGACTTCGCTCGGAGTATTTCAAGGAAGATCTTGCTCACATCATTCAGCTAATGTCGCATGCAACAATGGTGGTTGAATAGCATTTCGCAAATGGAAGGTCATCTATTGCCTTGTCCATTCAAGTTGTTGACGGGCTGCGATTGTCCGGCTTGTGGCACTCAGCGAAGTGTACTTCAATTGCTCAAGGGGGATGTGGCAGGAAGTCTTGCCCATAATCCGTCGGGAATAGGCAGTGTTATCTTGTTATCAGTGTTCCTGATATCTCGTCATTTCGGGGAAATATCTAGGCGGCGATTCAGACTTACGGCTGTATCGATGCTCGTTTCGGCCATGCTTTTCCAATGGTGTTTAAAGTGGATTGAGGGTGCTTGCTGTAACTGATTTTTGGCAAGCATTAACGACTCAAGCTTTTCGGTCGGGTGCACTCGCTTACATTTGTGCCATAAACATGCGCATTCTTCTCGTACTTATTTCGCTCACACTTATGGCCGGCTCTTTGAACGGCCAAAGCAGGCATATACTGCAGGTGTCGGGAGTAGTGGTTGCTACCGACTCGTTAATCCCCGTGCCCTATGCAACTGTATTTCGTTCGAGCGATAACCGCGGGACATTCTCCGACCACACCGGGTACTTTACGTTACCTGTTCTGGCTGGTGACACTCTCAATTTTATTTTTCTTGGTCTAAAGCGATCTTCCTACGTCATACCGATGGATACAACACAAACGCATATTTCCATGGTGCAATGGATGGAGCAAGAGGATGTTTTGCTGCCTCCGGTCAATGTCCTTCCATATCCAAGTCCGGCACGATTGCGAGCCGAAGTCTTGGCGCTCGACTTTCCCGGCGATGGCTATTTCAGATTCGATCGCTCGGCTGCCTCAGTGTCTAATTATGATGGTCTGCGCGATCTTTCTGCCGATGCGTACGCCGAGGCTTCTGCTACAATGATTGCCCGCTACAATGGTGGCTTTCGCAGTGGCGGAAATCTGCTGGATGCCGCATCATGGGGACGTTTTGTAGACGCATTACGGCGTAAAAATTAAGAGTCGCGATTGATGCTCATTCGAATTCTCTTCACCGGACTTCTATTGCTCTCTGCTGCGATTCAAATACACGCACAATCAAGAGATACAACCGCAATCGTGGTTCGTGGTGTGTTGAGAGATGAAATGGATCAGCCGATTCCCAATGCCATCATCATTAATCGCTCTACCAAGAAGGGTTCCTTCGGAAAACCCAATGGTTCATTCGAATTGAAGTGTCAGCGGGGAGATACGCTGGCCATAACATCATTGGGGTATCAAACCCGCTATGTTACCTACACAGACTCTATCACCTCCACTGAATTTAAATTGAAGTTATACCTCGAAACACGAACCTATATGCTTTCGGAAGTAGAGGTGTTTGCCCCGCGCGATCTGGAACAAATTCAGGAAGATATCCTGAAGCTCGGTTACAATGAAAAAGACTATATGCTGAGTGGAATAAACGCTGCAGCGAGTCCAATCACGTTTTTGTACCAGCAGTTTAGTCGGGTAGAAAGGTCGAAGCGCGAGGTCGCCTATCTGGAGAATGAAGACCGTAAGCGCGAATTGCTAAAGGAGTTGTTTCGACTCTATGTCGACTATGAAATCATCGCACTCGATGACGATCAATTCGACGATTTTATTACCTATTTGAATGTTTCCGATGAGTTTCTTATTCAAAGTTCTCAATACGATTTTCTTGTTTACGTGAAGGATCGGTTTCGGGATTACAAAATTTACTTGCGTCAGAATCAGCGCATGAAATCTGCCGATTTCGATTACGACAAGGATTAATAGAGTCCCCGTTTTGTGGAGTGCTAAGTGTATCGAATACACTTATATTCGTCCCCAATAACCGATTAACCGATGAAAAGATTTTTACTTCTTACAATGGCATTTTGCTTCATGGGAGCGGCCATTTTTGCTCAGTCCTCTGTTACCTTTTTGGTCAATATGCAAGGCCAGACGGTAGGCCCCAATGGTGTTCATATTGCGGGCACCTTTCAAACTCCCCAATGGCAGCCGGGAGCCACGGCTATGACCGATTCAGACGGAGATGATATTTATGAGTACACGCAAGTAGTGCCAACCGGGGTTGCTATCCAGTTTAAATTCATCAACGGAAATAACTGGGGGCCCGGTCAAGATGAGGGAGTTCCTCAAGCATGTGGAATCGCCAATGGTATTGGGGGTTTCAATCGTCAGTTAACTCCTACTGCTCCGAATGTCGTGTATGGCCCTGTGTGCTTTGCTTCGTGCGAAGATTGTGCTGCACCGCCAACGGCTAATGCGACGTTTCAAGTGAATATGTCCCAGCAAAGCGTAAGTCCAAACGGGGTGAATGTGGTAATCATTCCGCAGTTTGGTGCTTTGGTAAGTGCTCCCATGACAGATTCTGATGCGGATGGAGTGTATACAGCAATTGTGGAATTGGATACGAATCAAAATGTCTATTACCTTTTTCAAAATGGTTTAGGCGCGGCCGATGCCGAAACGGTTCCCCCGGCGTGTGCAACAAATTTTATGGGCATGCCATATCGCTTACTCGATTTGGGTACTAGTGATGTGTCATTGGATGCAGTGTGTTTTGAAGAATGTGCGAACTGCGTTATCGTAGTTCCCACCATCGATGTAACACTGCAAGTGAACATGACTGAGCAAGTCGTGAGTGCAGACGGAGTGCACGTGGCCGGTAATTTTCAGGGGTGGGACCCCGCCGCTACGCCTATGATCGATGCCGACGGTGATGGGATTTATTCAGTTACCATAACGGTTGACGAAAATGCGAATTTGTTGTACAAGTTTATCAATGGAAATACCTATGCCGGGGTAGAAACGGTACCCGGTGTGTGCGGGTTACCTGATGGTTCCGGTGGGAATAATCGTGTCGCTGAAACAGGCACTATCGATGTGAATGTACCTGCTGTTTGTTTTGGAGCATGCCTAAATTGTATCACCGAACCGACGATTGTGGATGTAACCTTCTTGGTAAACATGGCCAATGAAACCGTTAGCCCCGATGGAGTGCATTACGTGGGTGATTTGCAGGGATGGGTGCCGGGCGATTCGCCAATGACGGATGCAGATGCAGATGGCATCTATGAAATCACGCTCACCGCAGAAGTCGGTTCTATAGTTCAGTTCCGTTTTTTGAACGGCAATGACTGGGATTTTTCAGAGGTCGTTCCTGCTGAATGTGGAGTGATGAATAGCTTTGAGGAATGGAATCGAACCTTCCTTATTGGCGAAATCGAAAATATTTATGGCCCGATTTGTTTCGGTAGCTGTGCCGATTGTGAGCCGATTGTTGAGCCGACTACCGTGAATGTGACATTCCAGGTGAATATGGCCAACGAGACAGTAAGCAGCGATGGTGTGCATATCGCAGGAAGTTTCCAGGGATGGATTCCGGGTGCAACACCAATGACCGATGCAGATGCTGATGGTATTTACACCTACACGGCAACTATCGAAGCCAATACCGAGGTTGCTTACAAATTCTTGAACGGTAACGTTTGGGGAGCTCCCTCGGAGACAGTGCCTGCAGCATGCGGAGTTGATAATAATAAGGGTGGTTACAACCGCAGTTTGACTCTTGCGGCCAACGACACCACGCTCGACATTGTATGCTTTGGCACATGCTCGGATTGTTTGCCACAGACATTGGTCATCGTAACGCTGCAGGTCGACATGACCAATCAGTCGGTTACAAACGATGAAGTATATGTTGCAGGATCATTCAACGGGTGGAACGCGACCGAGTCGCTCATGATTCCGTTGGGCAACAGTATCTACCAGTTGCCAATTGCAGTAAATGCAGGTGAAGTTGTAAGTTATAAGTTCATCAATGGTACAACATGGGAAACTGTGCCCGCCGAGTGCGGTGTTGCCGACGGCTTTGGCGGTTTCAACCGCTCGTTTACCGCACCGACCACGAACACGGAATATGTTGCCGTTTGTTTCAATGAGTGTGCAGGTTGTGTTGTGGTTCCGACGCTCACTTTGACGCTCACCGTTGAAATGACGGAAGAAACGGTAAGTCCGCTTGGCGTTCATGTAGCCGGCACGTTCAATGGGTTTTCACCAACCGATACGCCAATGGAAGAAATATCGCCGGCTGTTTATAGCACTACTATCGAGGTAGGCCAAAATGAGCAAGTGCTTTTTAAGTTTATTAATGGCACCGAATTCATAAACGCGGAGGTTGTGCCATTCGAGTGCGGCACCGACGATGGCTTTGGCGGTTACAATCGTTCGGTCACAACGAACACGAACAACGTGAACATGCCAACGGTTTGTTTCTCGAGTTGCGCTCCTTGCTTTATGGGTGTGAATGTTGCGCAAATGAATGCACCGGTTGTTTATCCGAATCCGGCACGTGATCAAGTGCGCGTGTCGAGCGACAAAGCATTGGGCAACTTGACGGTTGTAGATGCGCGTGGAAGTGTTGTTTATTCAACCCTTCAGGCAGGATCAACACATACCATCGATACGCAAGTGTGGAGCAGTGGTATCTACCACGTAATTACCGAAGGCGCACAGGCCGTTCGTTTCATCAAAGAATAAAAGATGCAATTCGATAGAAAAGGGCCTCGCAATGCGGGGCCTTTTTTATGGGAAGTACGTTTGGATGATGCGCAGCATTTCATCGTGTGTGAGGCCGTTGGTGCACACTAGGTCTTCTCCGAAAATGAAGTTATCGCCACCATTGAACTCCGTCACGATACCGCCCGCTTCTTGCACGATGATGGCTCCTGCAGCCACGTCCCACGGATTGAGTCCGTATTCGTAAAAGCCTTCCACGCGTCCGCAAGCTGTCCAGGCCATGTCGAGCGCTGCGCTCCCAAGCCTGCGCAAGCCGCGTGTACCGCGAATGAGTTTGCGAAACAGTTCTATGTATGCCTCTTCACGTCCGAAGTCGTCGTAGGGGAATCCTGTAGCGAGCAATGACTGTTGCACCGTGGCTACCTGTGAAACACGAATGGGCTTGTCGTTGAGAAAAGCACCACCGCCTTTGAAAGCACTGAAGCACTCGTCGGTATTGGGGTCATAGATAACTCCGAGTATCGGCATGATGCCATCGCACAGGCCAATGCTCGTGCACCACACCGGCATGCCGTGCACGAAGTTGGTGGTGCCATCGAGCGGATCGATGACCCAGTTGAGGCCCGAGGCATTGCGTTCGCCCGTGCCTTCTTCCGCCACAAAACCCGCCTCGGGCAACAGCGCGCGCAAACCCTCCACAAAGCGCCGCTCGCTTTCCTTGTCAACGTAGGTAACCAGGTTGTTTTCGCTTTTCACTTCAGCCATGTGCTCGTGCACGTCGTTTTGCGCTTTCATCCACGAGCCGATGGATTTGCTGAGGGCGATTACTTCGGCGGTGAGGTGGGGGAGGGTGTGTTTCATGGGGCAAACTTATGGATGATTAGGGATGACGGATTAGGGATTACGAATTACGGATGACGGATTGGCGTCCCTTCGATAATTGAAGCACCCACTCGCCCTTCGCCCTTCGCCCTTCGCCCTTCGCCCCTCGCCCCTTGCCCCTCGCCCTTCCATGTGTATTTTCACCCACAAATTCATTCCGCATGTCTGACAAAATGACTTCAGCGCGTTCGGTTCAAATTACGCCGCCGGCCAAACTCACGGGTTTGAAATTGACGCCTCTTCCGGGTAAGGCGGCAGGTATGGGTGCTGTGACGGTTTCCATGCAACACATCGCTCACGAAATCGGCCTGTGGAAGGGCTTGCAGGTGCTTGCCAAACTCAACCAACGCGACGGCTTCGACTGTCCGGGGTGCGCGTGGCCCGAGCCTGCGCATCGCTCCAAACTGGGCGAGTATTGCGAGAACGGTGCTAAGGCCGTGGCCGAGGAGGCTACGCAGTTTCGTTGCGACCCTGCTTTTTTTGCGAAGCACAGCGTGGAGGAAATGAGCCAATGGAGCGATTATGAAATCGGTAAGAGCGGTCGTGTGTCACAGCCGATGTATCTCGCTCCGGGCAAATCGCATTACGAACCCATCGACTGGGAAAAGGCATACGCCATGATTGCCGATGAACTGAAACAATGCTCTCCCAACGAGGCGGTGTTTTATACGTCGGGAAGAACCAGCAACGAAGCGGCTTTTCTCTACCAGCTGCTCGTGCGCGCCTATGGCACCAACAACTTGCCCGACTGCTCCAACATGTGCCACGAAAGCAGTGGGGTAGGCCTGGGCGAAACCATAGGCATCGGTAAAGGAACCGTTACACTCGAAGATATTTACGACGCAGAAGTGGTGCTGGTCATCGGACAAAATCCGGGCACCAACCACCCACGAATGCTGTCGGCTTTGCAGAAGTGCAAACAGCGCGGCGGCAAGGTGGTGCACATCAACCCATTGCCCGAGGCGGGCACTACGAAGTTTGTTGATCCACAAAGTCCACTCGATATTTTGAAGGGCGGAACTAAAATCGCCGACTATTTTTTGCAAGTGAAAATCGGTGGCGACATCGCTCTTTTCAAACTGCTCATGTTCGAAATGATGAAGGCAGAGCAGCGTGAGCCCGGAAGTGTCTTCGATCATGATTTCATTCAAGCTCAGACGCTCGATTATGATGCGTTCTTGAACGAACTTAAATCGCTCGATCGTGAGCGTGCCCTGCGCGATTGCGGCATTGAAGAGTCGCTGGTGAAGGAAGTCGCACAGTTACTCATCCATCACAACCGCTTTATTTCGTGCTGGGCCATGGGCCTCACACAGCACAAGCACGCGGTGAACAACATTCGCGAAGTGGTGAACATACACTTGCTGCGCGGCGCAGTAGGGAAGAAGGGGGCGGGCTTGTGCCCTGTGCGCGGACATTCCAACGTGCAGGGTGACCGCACCATGGGCATCTACGAAAAACCAAAGCCTGAATTTTTAGATCGACTCGATAACTACTTCCATATTCAAACACCGCGCGAGCATGGCTACGATACAGTCGAGGCCATCGAGGCGATGAATGAGAAGAAGGTGAAAGTCTTCCTGGCAATGGGAGGCAATTTCATTTCGGCTACACCTGATAGTGAGTTTACCGGCAAGGCTATGCAGAAGGTGAAGCTCACCGTGCAGGTTTCCACGAAGCTGAACCGTGCACATTTGGTGACAGGTGAACGAGCGCTCATACTGCCTTGCCTCGGTCGCACCGAGCGCGATGCGCAAATAGGCGGCGAACAATTTGTGACCGTCGAAAATTCAATGGGCGTTGTTTCCATGTCGCGCGGCAACATGCAGCCTGCCTCTCCGCATTTGCGCAGTGAGCCTGCCATCGTATGCGAGCTGGCTGCCGCTTTGTTGGGCGAAAGCAAACCTATCGACTGGTTGGCTGCTCGCGATAATTACGACGTGATACGCAATCACATTGAAGGTGCTATAGCCGGATTCGACAACTACAATGCACGTGTGCGCCAGCCAGATGGATTTTACCTGCCGAACGGTCCGCGTGAAGGTCGATTCACAACCATGAGCGGCAAGGCGCTGTTCACAATAAACGGGCTTCCATCCATCGATGTGCGTCCCGGACATTTGGTAATGATGACCATACGCAGTCACGATCAATACAACACCACCATCTATGGTCTCGATGATCGCTATCGTGGCATTCGCAACGAACGCCGAGTGATTCTGATGAATGAAAAAGACATCGCTGCTTTGTTTTTGAAAGAGCGAGAATTGGTCGATCTTTTGGGAGAATACAACGGCGTGACACGCATGGCAGAGCAGTTTCATGTGATTAAGTTCGACATCCCGCAAGGTTGCTGCGCCACCTATTTCCCCGAAACGAATTGCCTTGTGCCTATCGATAGTTTTGCCGATCGAAGTAAAACACCGGTCAGTAAATTCATTGAGATACGAATTGAGAAGCGAGCAGATGGAACTCACGCTTAGATTTTAATTTAATGTGAGTAAAGGGTGATTCAGGATTGTAAAACTTTATAAATGACACAGGTTGCACACTAGCAACCACCGCATAGACTTACTTTTGTCGATATGCCGATAAACATAGATCGAAGAAAATTACAGTCGCTTGGCAGGCTTGAACTACTGGCTAAACAAGCAGTGGAAGGCTTTATTACGGGCCTTCACAAAAGCCCGTTTCATGGTTTTTCGGTAGAGTTTGCTGAGCATCGTCAATACAATACAGGCGAAAGCACGCGCCACCTCGACTGGAAGTTGCTTGCTCGCACCGAGAAGTACTTTGTGAAACGCTACGAGGAAGAAACGAATTTGCGTTGTCATATTCTTATTGACGCCTCTTCTTCGATGTACTTCCCCCAGGGTGTTGATCCGAATGGCCCTGATTTCAATAAGATCAAGTTTTCGGTTTATGCAACGGCTGCACTCATCGAATTGTTGAAGCGTCAGCGAGATGCGGTAGGGTTGGCTGTTTTTGCTGATGGTATTCGTGTAAACACGCGAGCAAGTGCCAGCGAATCGCATCATAATTATCTGTATTCAGAGTTGGAAAAACTGTTGGATACAGTTAGTCTGGAAAGCAAGCAAAGCACATTCGTTACAGAAACGCTGCACGAAATAGCAGAGAGTATTCATCAGCGATCGATGGTCGTTATTTTTAGTGATATGCTCGACAATTCTGCCAAGGCAGATGAGTTATTTACCGCCCTTCAGCATCTGCGTCACCGCAAGCATGATGTTATTCTGTTTCATGTGGTAGATCATAAGAAGGAAGTAGATTTTGATTTCGAGAATCGTCCATACACGTTCACCGATATGGAAAGCGGTGAGCAGATAAAGGTTAACCCGGCTGATATTCGTGAGACCTATGTGCAGCGCATGGCGGATTTCAGGAAGGATTTGAAACTTAAATGTGGTCAATACCGCGTTGATTATGTGGAGGCTGATATACACGCAGGTTTTAACCCTGTTCTAATGGAGTATCTTTTGCGACGACAGAAGCTGTATTAATACTCCCATCCGAACCGGCTGTCGAGTTGTAATTTTTCAAACATGCGAATTGTTTCTTTTTTCCAGAAATTTCAATTGAGTCCTCATATTCTCCGTGCCATACGGGTTATTCGGTGAATTTGAAAAAATGGGAGACATTGACCTCTTCGGTGCTCTTTTGACACGGATTAACTCAATCAATTCCTTATCCGACAGGTTGGAAATGTCATCTACTACCCCTGATTTACCAATAATTTCCTCTACATTCTGCAATGCTGTTCTTCGCAGTTGAAGCAATAAGTTCTCACTGACCTGCCCGAGAATAAACAACCTAACCTCCATTAATGGGTATGTAAAATGATGCTCGGGAGTCATAGTAATAGATAATCCAACATTCCACATCGGAAACTCAACATCATATTCTTCAGGAAACTCTTTGAAGAAACCAAAAATCAGTTCTTCAATCATTTCAAAGTTTTGAAACAAGATGAAATCAGGGGTAGGTTCTATTTTGAAAGAAATCATATAAGCCTCATTGGAACTCCGGCTATGCACAAACGACTCTATTTTCTCTGTTTCAATAATCTGCAGAACCATTAGACAGGTGCCACAATTCTCAGGCGAATGACATAAGTCTATCTCTCGTTTTCCATCTTCTGTTTTTTCTGCATCTAAAATTTTGTGTTTTCTCATTTGTCCATTTTCCAATAAATACCTCCAATCCCTGAAAAGCACATCACTTAGTGATGAGGTCATTTTTGGTAAAAAACAGATTGAGCTTTGACGACACCTCTAACCCCTACTATGGACAATTAGGGGTGTTTCGGTGGGAAGGGGGGATACCCACCCACTTATTGGGGAGGGAGGAAGGGAAGAAGGAAGTGGTAAAGGGAGGTCGTTGTGTTTTACACAATGTTTTACACGAAACTATTTTACAACGAAAAACCCCTTGATTACCAAGGGGCTTAACATTGAAACTGGCGGTCGGGACGGGACTCGAACCCGCGACCCCGTGCGTGACAGGCACGTATTCTAACCAACTGAACTACCCGACCGTTTCACAACAGTAACGTTGTCCATTCCTACGTCTTTCGATTTCGGAGGCGCAAAAATACACGCATATTTTCAAATTGCAAGCAACTCGCACTTTTTTTTAAACTGAGATGTGCTTTTCTCTTACAATGTCTCGATTTTTTCTAGACGCGAGAGGTACACTATCGATTAGTTTCGTCCTCATTACTTCAAAAAAAAACAACAGCATGCTTTCTCCCAATCCCTTCGACTCCATACTAATCTCTCAATTGGTTGAAGGGGTTGCTATGCCGGTCGACCTCGTTATTCGAGATTCCGACAGCCAAGTCGTACTTCGCGATCGAGTTTTCACAGTCAAAAAAATCATCCAAACATCGGAACTCAATTCCGGCTTATTCCACATTACAATGACCAATGAATTTGGCCTCGTCCATGAAGGCCATTACTCCAAAGTTTAGCAAGGAACCCTGACTTTAGTCCCCATTTGCCCCCGAAATCAAACCACCTATTAAGTCTGATTCACCGGTTTTGAGTTGATACGCATGCATTTTATTCAAGCGTTGGATGTTTGTGTTATCAATCCTTAATAACCATGCATCCAGCCAAACAATTTTTTCTTGCCTTTTCCTTCCTGCCTTGCTCCTTACTCGCGCAGATTGATGTCCTTGCCGGTGGTGGCAATGCTTCGTCAACCTCAGGAAGTATATCTTATTCTGTTGGTCAGGTAGTGTATACCCATGAGAGCAATGCTACGGGATCCATTCAACTAGGTGTTCAACAGCCTTATGCACTCACGCCCACAACAGTTCACGAGCCGTGGAAAGAGGTGGTTGTTGGACTTTACCCCAATCCAACACGAGGTCAACTGCTCATCGAAATGCCGAACTTCATTCCCGGCATAACGGCTTCCATTTTCGATATGAATGGTTCCATGGTGGAGCGGCTCCCTCTGCAGTCGACCAAAACCATGCTTTCAGCTGAGGCATGGCCCGCCGCTCAATACATCATTCAATTGAGTGATGCGTCGGGCAAAACTTCTGAATACAAGCTTATAAAACAATAATCAACCCTAACAATTCCTATCATCATGTTGATACGTAAATCAATTCTATC
>JBIKSC010000231.1:0-4255 GCA_044348775.1 Flavobacteriales bacterium
CCATTGTACCAGCCAAATGGACCGGTATTGTTGATCATGTTAGCCGTGTAACAAACGCCAGGCTGCAAACAAATGCTCGCGTAAATGATAGCACCGTTGTTCAAACCTGTTGCATAGTATACCTCGTTGCCTTCATCATCCACGATTTGGAGCTCCACCTGGTTACCATTCGAAAATGTGCAAATGTATAGGCTTGCCATAGTGCTTCCGGCGCCATTGCAGTAGGTGCAAGTGCTATTGTCTATGGTAGCAGAAGGATCGTAGTTTGTAGCAGAGGCATCTGTGCATCCCTCGATAATACATGAACCATCATCCGCATTCGCTGCCGAATTGTAATTCAACGCAATCGGGTTGGTGCATCCGAACGTCCATGCAACGCATGAACCATCGTCGATAGTGGCATACGGATTATAGTTGGATGCAGAAGCGTCTGTGCATCCGGCATACACACATGTATCGGGCACGTTAGCCAATGGGTTAAAGTTAGAACCGTTAGGATCCATGCAGCCTGAAACCATACCGCCGCAAGAAACACTCAAACTATAAGGGCCCGAAACGGAAGCGAATCCGCCAACACGAATAAGGTAGACCTCACCCACGAAAACTTCAAATGACAGCATGCTTTGCATACCGCATGCGTCGTCATTCTGAGCATAGCAACTCAAGTTTCCACAAGAGCCGGTGAAGACGTGCAGATAGGTATCCATCGTTCCGCCACAAGTAGAAAGAGTAACAAAACCTGACTCGACAGCAGAATAAGAGTACCAAGCTTGGCCACCTGAGCCCACTCCCGAGCATGCTAAAGATGATCCGGAAGTAAGGTTATCGTTTAGAGTTCCCAAGGTATTCCCTGAGTATACAACGCCACATTCAAGTGCCATCGCATTTTCGCAAGTTGAGCCTGGCACAACCTGAGCATTTGAAATTTGGCTGAGACCAAAAAAAATCGACACACAAAGTGCTAGAATTTTTCTCATGGATTTGATTTTTTATTAATGGTTTTGTCCTAAACAATTCAGGACGTACAAGGTTAAACACAATACACGATTAAAGACACAAAAAACAACTGAATAGTTGCATTCCTATTTTTAAGCAGATATAACGCCGCTTCCGATCAGTTCATCGGCCGCATACCACGCCACAAATTGGCCGGCAGCGACACCCCGCTGCACCTCTGAAAACAGGACAAAGAGTCCGTCGTTACGCATAACAATTCTGCACGAGACCAACTCCTGGCGATACCTGATTCTACCGAGGTAAGTTCTCTCCTCCCCTACTTGCATGCGCAGGTCTTCGCGCACCCAATGAATTTCCACCGGACTTACCCGCAATGCATGTCGCAAGAGTCCCGGATGATCTTCACCCTGTCCAACATATACAATATTGTTTGCTGCGTCCGTCTCCAATATGAAAAGTGGCAGTGCTTTGCCCCCGACGCCAAGACCTTTTCGTTGACCTGTGGTATAATAGTGCGCTCCCTGGTGCTGACCAATCACTTTGCCCATTGAAGGGTGGAAAGACGGTGGATTGGACAAACGCACGAGTTCGTCCGCAATTTCTTCGCCTCTATTCGCATCGGAAAAATTCTCAGGAATTTCAATGATATCGCCAACCTTAGGCTCCAACTGTTGCTGCAGAAAAACGGGTAGTTTGACCTTCCCGATGAAGCATAACCCCTGCGAATCCTTCTTCTCCGCGTTAGGCAGCCCGATTTGACGTGCAATTTCCCTAACCTCCGACTTTTGTAGATGGCCAATCGGGAAAAGCGCTTTGGCCAATTGAGCCTGTTTCAATTGGCACAGAAAGTAACTCTGGTCCTTATTTGGGTCAGCCCCGGCGAGTAATCGAAAAACCGGTTTGCCATTGGCATCCCTGATCTCCTCTTTTTTGCAATAATGGCCTGTGGCGACGAAATCGGCATGAAGCGACAAAGCTACCTGAAGAAACAAATCGAACTTTACCTCGCGGTTACATAGAACATCCGGGTTGGGAGTTCGGCCAAGGCTGTATTCCCGGAACATATAATCAACAATTCGCTCCTTGTATTGAGCACTCATGTCGAGGACCTGGAAAGGAATGCCCAGTGCCTCAGCAGCCAACATGGCATCGTTGCTGTCGTCTATCCAAGGACACTCATTATTGATGACAACCGATTCATCGTGCCAGTTGCGCATGAAAATCCCAATAACCTCATACCCCTGCTCGAGGAGCAAATGAGCCGCTACACTGGAGTCAACACCACCCGATAAACCGACAACTACGCGCTTAGCCATGGTTCAAAATTACACCTGAATGTAAAGTTTACGTGAAATCTGCTACATTTATCCGATGGAAACGTGGTTCTCCTTTTCGAGGCGGGCAACCCTTTCCTCATCAACTCGTCTAACTCACAACCCTAGTGGCAGAAACCAAGCACTTGCAAGCATTGATTGATGGCTGTCTCAAAGGAGACAGACGTTCGCAGCAGGCGATCCATAAAATGTTTTATGGAAAAATGAAGGCCGTATGCATGCGATACACGAGGGACTCTGACCAAGCTATGGATGTCCTGCAGGAAGGATTTCTCAAGGTGTTCAACAATCTTGATAAATACACCGGTGTGGGTGCTTTCGAAGGCTGGATGAGAAGAATAATGGTGAATCTTTCGATTGATCGTTTTCGGCGACTCAAACACGACTTGGTTTTGCTCGGAGAGCAAAACGATATCGAGAATTGGAGCGGTGGAACCGATGACGAATCGGACGATTCAGATGAGAACGAGGAGATTTATGACATTACGCCGGAGCAGATTATTGATGCCATGCAGCAATTAACACCCGCTTATCGTACGGTTTTTAATCTCTATGTGTATGAGGATTATACGCATCAGGACATTGCTGAAGCGTTGGGTATCAGTGTAGGTACGTCAAAAAGTAACTACGCTAAAGCCAAGAAGAATATGAAAAAATTGCTTACGAAGAATTTGCATACGACTAAATGAAAAAGAATTTTACGCCCTTTGAGCGGAATTTGAGAGATAAGATGGACGGGCATGAATTGCCTTACGAACAATCAGCCTGGGTTGCCTTGCAACGTCAAATGGGTTTGGCTAAAAGTGGTAGCTCTGTTTGGATTGTGTCCCTGATTTCAACCGTTATAGCTCTTTCCGGGGGGGCAATAGCCCTATATCGTCATCAACATTCACCTGCATTTGCTCAAAAAGCTCAAACTAGTGAGCGATTTGCTGTTCCAGGTGCGAATACGACCAAAGGAATTTCACACCAAGGCAAGAAATCGGTTAACAATCCGGACTACAACGCATTCTCAACCAATGAATCTTCAGAGCGCACCAGCTTACCCAACTCCAGCTCGCCATATTTGTCGACCAATTCGGCAGCTTCAAATTCGTCCGTTACCAACATCGAACTGAATAATGAACAGCCGAGCACAGAAGCCTCGACAAATAGCGAAAAAACGATTAAGGGCGATAACATAATTGAATTTGCCTGCAATGTTCGCAAGGCCTGCCGCGGTGAGGAGGTTGAATTTCAGACAACTCATGGCCCAAAAACAGGCAGTTATTTGTGGAATTTCGGGGATGGCCATTTCAGCGATGATATCAACCCCAAACACAAATTTGCCAAGGCGGGTAACTATGACGTTTCACTATCTATAACGAGCGACAATGGTCAGATAAACACCACGGTCGTGAATGACATGATTACGATTGAAGAGGCTCCTGACGCTGACTTTTCCTGGGAGTTTATAAATACCAATCCTGAAGCTCCGGAAGTGCGCATTGTTAATCTAACCGAAGGCGGAAACACCTACGAATGGAGCAATGGAGCTGAATCTAAAATTATTACGGACGGAGCAACATTTAAACTAGCCACTAACGGTAGGCAGATGATTGCACTGAACGCCAAAAATCAGGCAGGCTGCTCAGATGGCGCGGTTAAGCACATCAGTGTCAACACTGATTTCGCCTTGAATGCACCTAAGCAATGGTCCTTTGCAGATGGGGCGTTCATGCCGTCGGGCTTGAAGAAAAGCAAAGTCGACTTCGTACTATCGGTTTATGATGAAAGTGAACACAAAGTTTTTGAAACAACAAGCCGAATGAAGGGATGGGACGGGAAATTACCAGGCGGAGCAACAGCTCCTTCCGGAAGTGTTTACAGCTACAAGGTAATTATCACAAGCGATCGCACTCAAGAACAAAAATATTTCTTCGGAACATTCAACGTTTTTCCTTAACCAAAGCTAAACTGTAACC
>JBIKSC010000232.1:0-4249 GCA_044348775.1 Flavobacteriales bacterium
AATGGTAAAAGGCCCATCACCTGTTGTCAAAAACGTGGCGGTTATCGCCGGCTCGTTAGGACAGTAACTATCGCTATCTATCAACCACGAAGCACTAACTTCCGGATAAATAGAAAGCGTAGCGCTCACATTCACATTGGCCGTGCAATTAAATCCATCCGTTACCTGTAACACTTGATAATCACCCTCTCCATCTGCGCAAAATTGATCATTGGTCAACAGATTATTCACCGTTTCATTAGCTGCGACGTTCGGTATATTTATGACTGCGCTGAAAGGCTCTTCTCCTGTAAACGTCAGGTCAAAACAATGTGTAAGCCCTCCGCAAATAGATGCATCACTGCTTATACTAACGTTAGGAAGTGGGTGGATTACAACGTCTGCAGAACCACCGCCCGTACCTAAGCAATTCTGAGAGCTGTTGGTAAGCGCCTCCAAAGCATACGTGCCCGTTTGATCCACGTCGAAAGAATAAGGATTACTGGCCGCCACCAAAATGGAGGGCTGATTAACCCCGTCAATACTGTATACAAAAGTCCATGGACTTGTACCCGTAAAGTCCACCTCAAGCGTCACTTGATCGCCATCGCAAGCATCTACTCCGGAAGGAGCGCTCAAGGTAGCTGTTCCCGCAAGGTACCAAACGACCGACTGCGTGTTGGCGGAAAACTGTATGTTCGGATTAGTCTCATCTACACATCCGGCGCCGTCATTATTCCCTACAACACAAGAAATATAATATGTCGTTCCTCCTACAACAACCCCCGGACCACTGGTAGCGCCAAACGCGAGCGGCGTGTTAGCATCACCAAATATGGCATCGCCACATGAACGCGCGATTTCAGAACCTAAAACATCGGCTGCATTTGTATGAAGCACAAACATGAAAGCGTCGTTGGCGTCGGCCGTATAAGCCGTGCTTTGCGTAGCCGTTGCCTGGGCCGGTGATGCCGCAGGAGAACAAATACTAAGTGCGCTAGCGGTCATTACACCACCGTCGGAAGTTATGGGGCACTCAAATCCCGCATCGTTCATCGTGACAGCATTGCAATTGTAAACATCATTGAATGTCCATGACCCACCTGCTCCGCCAGAAGGAAGTGATGCCGTAGTGAATACAGTGGACGCAAATGCTCCCGTCACTCCACCGGGCGCTTCGGTAAATGGAGCAACTCCGCCCGTAAGGGTGAATTCGATTGTATAATTCTCACCAACGTTGTCGCATACCAAATCAGTCTGACTCACACTGATGTCGGTTCGGATATTAACCGAAATAGATTCATCAATTTGAGTTAAACAAGATGGTGCCGATGTAAAGTATACCTGATCTAACTCCAAGCTAAAATTGCTTGCCGCTGTAAGCGTCTCTGAAAAATTAGACGACTCATTATCGAAAGTACCAACTCCAACATCAGGAGTGCCAATGAATTCGTAACTATAGTTGTTGCCGGCCGGCGAAAGCTCCACCTCAATGATTATGGGCTCACCTTGACAAACATCTACCGGACTGGCTGTTGCGTCCTCGCCATTGATTGTGAAGGCAACAAGCGATGGCAGAGGATTGATAACTACATCAGCACATTCATTCGTAACCGTGCTACTGCAGTTTATATCGCTAACTTGAGTAATACAGTATTCACCGGCAACAGTGAGACTCCACGGATAAATGTAACTCGGGTTCGCAGGGTTATCCGGAACATTGAGTGGCGGCTGTGCCACACCATCGAGCGTATATTGAATCACCCAAGGGCCATCGCCCGTTAGCGTAATCTGAATAATAGCGCTGTTACCTTGACAAGCCGACGCTGTGAAGCCATCCGGTAATGTGGCGGTTGGCTTAGGGTTCGTATTAACGTTGATGGAAGGATTATCGGCATCGGGGCTCGGACAGAATGGAGCGTTCGTATAAGCAATCGATTCAATATCATATGTCACCACCCCTGCCGCCGTAGGATCGGGTACATCAATGGTACCATTGTCCGCTACAATCACCGTCGGCTGATTGGTGCCACCAATGGAATACGTTACGGTATAACTCCCCGGATCACTGTGACTCATGGTCAATTGCAGCGGATCCCCTAAACAAAGTGAGCTCATCGGATCAAACACCGATGTAACCAATGGTCGCATGTTTACGGTGGCGCTCTGTGGCACCGTTGCAGCATCCGAAATACATCCGTTGGCATCGCGCACCTGCACTATCGTAACTGTTGTGTTGGCTGTGATAGGAATTACGTAGTCGTATGGATCGGTAATATCAACCAGGTTCGGCGCTCCGCCGGTAGGGTTGGTTGTCCAAACATCGAATGGTGCTTGTCCGGCAGTGAAGTCAATTTCAATGGTCGCATTGCTATTTTCACAAACCGTCGCAGGTGCCGTGAGCGTGAATTCAGGCCCTGCCGTTTCACCAATAGTAGTGCTCGCCGTTTCAGTGCATCCATAATCGACGTCGGTCACCGTAACCGTGTAGGTGGCCCCGGCAGCTGTACCCTGCAATCCGGATTGATCTTGCTGCCCGTTAACAATACCCGATCCGCCTGCGCCCGCCACCCAGTTGTAAGTTAAGTTGGCTGAATTAGAACCTAGCGGTGTAAGGTCGATTGAACCAAGTGTCCCGCATGATTCATCTACCGCGTCGAGCTGCAAACGATGAAGGGATACATCGACCGTCACAAAATCTTCACTTTGACACGAGCCGGTATTAAGCGGAGTGCTCACCCGATAAGTAGTTGTGCTATCAGGAGAAACATTCTGGGTTGCTACATTCTGAGTAAGAGCGGGAGTCGCATCGCCTCCTGGCTGAACACTCCAGGTATACTGATTGGATGCTCCGGCTCCTTCCGCTTGCAGCGAATACACATCGCCGGCGCATATGACATCTGGCAAGGATGTAATTGAAATATTCGGTAAAATAAAAATCTCCAGCTCGATGTCATCATCATCGGCAATGGGACAAGCATCATCCTGCGCATGCAACGTAAGCGTATACGGAGTAGCACTTGCCATGGCCGGAGTAGTCTGAAGCTCAAAATTCGCAATGCCGGGGGCTAAACTCGATTGCACCATAGTGAGCGCTGCCAAACCGGGGGCAGGCGGATCAAAAGCGTACGTAATCGTAATGTTTCTGGACAAATTCACGTTCGATGCCTGAACGGAAAACGTGAGCAAGTTGCCCGCACACACCTCGATTTCATCGTTTGTAGCACCGGGGTTGTTTGTGTAAGTCACATCTGTCCCAACAACTGTAACCGGCACCAAATCAAAAGCTGTATCGGTAAGAGAACAGTCGCGCACGGCCAATGTCAAATTGTAACGAACCGTTCCAACATAAGTAGCACCTGCGTTCAGCACAATGTCGACCGGAATGATATACACAAGTGGTGGAGAGTTGGCTGGCAGCGCCGGAGGTGTCCAATTGAGCAGCCCGCTAGCGGCATTAATGGTTAAGCCGGCAGGAATACTGAAGCCGGAAACAGCGACAGGAGAGTTGGCAGTGGCTCCACTGGTATAGGGAATTCCAAAGCTGTATGTGGCCGTAACGCCTGCAGGAAGCGCAACTTGAACGTCATGAGCAGATGCCGATTGCGCACAGAAATAAGAAATGAATCCGCCGTCAACATCCGGGAGAATATCAATCAAGCCACAGGTGGTAGCCGCCGTATTAATTTCAGAAAAAATGTACGCGTCCTGCAAAAAAATGGGGGCCGTATTCTCAAAATAAAAACTCCAGTCCAAACTATTAAAAGCGGCCGTCCAGGTGCAACCGGGTGAAAGCGTTACTACCGTTTCGTAGGTAATTTTTTTGACACCTAGGTTTGCGCTTGCAGCATTGTTGCAGGAGCTATTCAGCAATTCTGTTGGACATAAATCTGAGATTTCCGTCATGCTGGTACTATCGGCTGATGCAGAAAATGACGTGCTCGTACATGACGCATCTGGATAAAAAACGATATCAACCGCTTGAGGAAAAGCCGAAGTGCTTGTAGCTAATCCAAAACAATCCACATAAACATTGAGCGATACATTATACTGATCTCCTCCCAAACAATCCCAAGTAATATTTCCGCCTAGAATACTTTGAGCGTTTGCCATGTAAGCATTAAACAAAATGCAAGTAAAAGTTAGACGCAAAAGCAAGTGCTTTACCATTGGAAAGGCGGGTGATTCTGTTATTCTTCGGCTACTTACCATGTCAAGATTAGTGCATAATAGGGGCTAATATGGGCGCGGTGGCAAGGCATTATCAACA
>JBIKSC010000233.1:0-4241 GCA_044348775.1 Flavobacteriales bacterium
GTTCCAACATAATTGAACTCAATGCGAGCGCCATCCTCGAAACAGGTACCACAGGTTTCCAGTTGTACCCGAATCCGACATCCGATAAATTCAATTTATTGGTGACACAAGATTTGCTGGATTCAAGTATCAAGGTGCACAATATGGTAGGACAAGTAATGGTCGAAACGATCATTACCCAATTGCAAAATGAGTTTAATACTTCAAGCTGGGCACCGGGTGTTTACAGCATTGAAATCCAAAAGGAAAATACACGCATGAATAAATTGCTGATAAAGCAATAATTCCAACAAGTTCAAAAGGGACGGCGGCGAAGAGAAATCTTTGCCACGTCCCTTTTTCATTGAATTAATCTTTTGTTGAATCATACAAACAAGCTGAATGATTCATTCTAAAAAACAATTCAGCGATTCACCTGAACTTCATTTGACAGAAAAGCTATAGCCCCAAAATGAGAAAGGGAGGAAGCCAAAGGCCACCTCCCCTCTCATAGATGAGTTTGCTCAAACACACTCTTCAACCACAACGTTGCAAACGGCAGCGCACTGGCGACAAGCCTGGGCGCATGCTCTGCAACTGTCGTCGTGCATAGCATGTTGTTCACACGTTTCAGCGCAAGCCCCACAAACCATTGCACACAGAGCGCTAAATTCCGCTCTGAAGGGGGAGTTTCTTGCTTGCATCCGCGCTGTTAAGGCGCAGATGTCGGCACAATCTCGACACATCTCCGCGCAATCTTCACGTTGCGATTCGATGCAGTCGGTGAGGCATTGCTCACATGCTATCATACATGCGATGCAACTTTCGATAGAGGTGTTGTGCGTACTCATGTTAGCTTGATTGTTTTTCAGTTGTTTGACACTGCAATGATGCGACATTCAAAAGAGTGGATACCATGACGTGAGACGCCCCTCGACGTGATTTAGCTCAACTGGCTTCACCTAAAACAATTCTTGTTGTTACGTGAACACAGAAAACTTAAAATAGCACAAAACGACAACATGCCTTGTGGCTGCCTTCATGCTTCATCCTTTACTTTTGCGCGCGCTTTCTTCGCCTATCCATAAACCGATAAGGAAAAAGACCAACGCCGTTGTTACTTTTTCAAGAATCAAGCGTCCTATGCTACTTAATGAAAACAAATTCACTGCACCACAGTATGCCCTTATACTTTAAGCACGGCGCATTCCGCCATTTTCAGCGCCTCGCATTTCTGCTAACCACTACCCTATTCTCGATTGTTGCCGCCGCCCAAAACTTCACCGTGAGCGGCACCGTGAAAGACGCCGGGAACGGAGAAGATCTCATTGGCGCTTTAATTGGTATTGCCGAAATGCCCGGCAAAGGCACCGCAACCAACAGCTATGGCTTTTACTCCATCACGCTTCCGGCAGGCAACTACACCCTCGTCTTTCAATCGCTCGGCTACCAATCTCGCACCGAAAGCATCAAACTCACCAGTAACCTTTCACTCAAAATCGAATTGAGCAACTCCGAGAGTGAGCTCACGGAAGTGCAGATCACCGATGAACGAACCAACGACAATGTGCGCAAGAACGAGATGAGTGTCATGAAAATCGACCCCAAGGCTGTGGAGTCGGTGCCTGTGCTGTTTGGTGAGCGCGACATCATCAAAATATTTCAAATGACACCGGGTGTAAAAAGCGCCGGCGAAGGCAATGCCGGCTTTTTCGTGCGCGGAGGCAGCGCCGATCAGAACCTCATCCTCCTCGATGAAGCTCCTGTATACAACGCCTCTCACCTGCTTGGCTTTTTCTCCGTATTCAACTCAGACGCGCTGAAGGACGTGACGCTCTACAAAGGCGGTATGCCTGCCGAATACGGCGGACGTTCATCGTCGGTAATGGATATCAAAATGAAAGACGGTAATGCCAAGAAGTTTGGAGCGGAAGGTGGCATTGGCCTCATCGCATCACGCCTCACGCTGGAAGCCCCTATTGTGAAAGACAGAGGCTCATTCATCGTATCAGGCCGACGCACCTATGCGGATATGTTTCTGAAGCTTTCGAAAGACACGGTTACCAAAGAGTCGAGTCTGTATTTCTACGACCTCAACATGAAGGCCAACTACCGCATCAACGATAAAAACCGCATCTACCTCTCCGGCTATTTCGGGCGCGACAACTTCGGGCTATCGGATGTCTTCGGTTTTGACTGGGGAAATAAAACCGGAACCTTGCGTTTCAACCACGTATTCAACGAGCGACTGTTTTCCAACACCTCGGTTATCTACAGCGACTACAGCTATCGGTTTTCGTTTAGCCCAAACGGCAGCGAAATCAAGTTCTCTTCGTCTATACAAGACATTAACATCAAGCAAGACTTTTCGTTCTTTCCCAACCCCAATCACAAAATCAAGTTTGGTCTGAATACCATTCACCACACGTTTGTGCCCGGTGAAATCACCAGCGACTTCGTATCGTTCAGCGACCTGAAACTCACCAACAAATACGCACTGGAAAGCGCAGTATATGTGCAAGACGACATGAGTATAACCGAGCGCCTGGGCCTGCAATACGGCGTGCGCTATTCTTTCTTCGATTATATGGGTGAAGGAACGGCCTACACGTTCGATGAAAATGGCGACGTGCTATCAAAGCAAGACTACGATAAATGGGAAACCATCAAAACCTACGGCGGCTTCGAGCCCCGTCTGGCCTTGCGCTACGACTTGAAGAACAACAGCTCGGTGAAAGGCTCCTACAACCGATCGCTTCAATATCTGCATTTGTTATCCAACTCCACCTCGTCGCAGCCCACCGACATTTGGGTGCCCAGCAGCAACAATATAAAGCCTCAAATCAGCGACCAGGCGTCGGTCGGTTACTTCCGCAATTTCAAAGACAACACCTATGAAGTGAGTGTGGAGACATACTACAAGATCATGCGCAATGCCATTGATTACCGTAACGGTGCCGATCTGTTTTTTAACGACCAGGCCGAGGGCGAGTTGGTGTATGGCAAGGGCCGCGCGTATGGTGCCGAGTTTCTGTTGCGCAGGCAAACCGGCAAACTCACCGGTTGGGTGAGTTACACCTGGTCGCGTTCGTTGCGCACGTTCGATGAGATCAATGCGGGTGCCGAGTTCCCTGCTAAGCAAGATCGCATTCACGACGTAGCAATCGTAGCCATGTATTCCATCAGCGAGCGTGTGAAGCTCTCGGCCAACTGGATTTACTATACCGGAGCGGCCGTTACCTTCCCATCGGGTAAATACGAAATTGAAGGCATCACCGTGCCGCTTTATAGCGAGCGCAATGGTTACCGAATGCCAGACTATCATCGCCTCGATATAGGGCTAACCGTTGACAACAAAAAGAAGGAGAACGCCCGATTTGAATCGTCGTGGAACTTTTCTGTTTACAACGCTTATGCACGACGCAATGCATACGCTATAACATTTCAGCAGAACGCAGACAATCCTGAGCAAACCGAAGCAGTGCGTACCACCCTGTTTCGCATAGTACCATCTATCACCTATAACTTCAAATTCTAGTAGCATGAAAAACATCCATTCGTATATTATACTCAGTCTTTCAACTCTACTATTCACCTCATGCCAGGATGTGATTGACATAGAGCTACGCGAAGCCGACCGCAAATATGTCATTGAAGGCAGTGTGGTGCAAGGCGTCGACAGCGTAGTGGTTCGCGTATCGCGCACCACCAGTTTCTTCGAAACAACAGGCCCAGAGGCCATTACCGACGCAGAGGTAGTGCTCACCCTGCCCGACGGCACGGAGCGCGTGCTCGAGCACGTTTCAGAAGGGTATTACAAAGTGATGGACATCGATGCCCAGCCCAATGCCACGTATAGGTTGTCGGTAAGCGCAGCTGGAGAGACATTCACAGCCTCGTCGTATATGCCCGAGCCCGTTTCTATGGACTCGCTCACCTACCAGCCCGTTCAGAACTTCTTTGGTCCACCTCCGGCAGGCCCTCCCAAGTTCAACGTGTTTTTGAACTTCCAGGACCCCCAATCGCGCAATTATTATAGAGCCGTATACACCCGCAATGGCAATGAGCAGGACAACCTTGGCGACATCCAGCTCTTCGACGACGAGCTCACGAACGGCAACTACATTCAGATACCCATTTTCAACCAGGAGTACAAACTCGGCGACACCGCCTACGTTGCCCTGCACACCATGGATGCCGATGCCTACACCTTTCTGGAAACGTTTGTAACAGCAGCATCGGCCGACGCCGGCAGTCCTTTT
>JBIKSC010000042.1:0-15008 GCA_044348775.1 Flavobacteriales bacterium
CTGACTCCACCCAAAGAGACCGTTGATATGCTTCAAAAGGAGCTAAACATAGATCTCTACACGGCATCGCTATTGGCCCAACGCGCAATACACTCTTTCGAGTCTGCTCGCGAATTCTTTCGGCCGAGCATCCAAAAACTTCACGACCCATTCCTCATGAAAGATATGGATCGCGCCGTCAACCGTCTCTCAGAAGCCATGCACCGCAACGAAAAAACACTTGTTTATGGCGACTACGACGTGGATGGCACAACAGCGGTGACAATGGTATATAGCTTCTTGGAAAGCATCGGTGTTAGCTGTGATTACTACATTCCCGACCGGTATGCTGAGGGTTATGGATTTTCGATGAAGGGAGTAGACTATGCGAAAGAAAATGGATGCTCACTGATAATCACTCTTGATTGTGGCGTTCGTGACAGTCAAAAAATCGAGTATGCACGATCTTTAGGAATAGATGTTATTGTCTGCGACCACCATATGCCTGCTGAAATTCCAGATGCAGCAGCCGTTCTCGACCCAAAGAGGCTCGATTGCAACTACCCATACAAAGGGCTTAGTGGAGCGGGAGTTGGGTTTAAAATGCTTCAAGCACTCTGCATTCAACAATCGATTGAATTGGAACTGCTTTTCAATTATCTCGACCTCGTGACCATTTCCATCGGGGCAGACATCGTTCCTATAACCGGCGAAAACAGAATCCTGGCGCACTTCGGTCTTAAGCAACTTCAAGCCAGCCAGCGCCCGGGAATTGCCTCTATGCTGGATAAAGCCGGGTTCAAAAAAAGTGAAATAAACATAACCGATGTAGTCTTCATTCTTGCTCCACGAATCAATGCGGCCGGAAGAATATTCTCCGGAAAAGCAGCGGTCGACTTGCTGCTTTCTAATGAGGATGAAGCTTCCACTCTTAGTTCCGCCATTGAAGAATACAACGCAACCCGTAAAGGGCTCGACAAGGAAATTACATTACATGCAACTCAAATTGTCGATGATGATCTGTTTCACAAAGAGTCTTTCGTTACTGTTGTTTGTGACGAAAAATGGCACAAAGGAGTAGTTGGTATTGTCGCGTCTCGCTTAGTTGAAACCTATTACAAGCCAACCATCGTTCTGGTATCAGATGGCGAAAAAATGGCGGGCAGCGCACGATCAATCGATGGTATCGATTTGTTTGAATGCCTCAACGAATGTGAGGAGCACCTCATACAATTCGGTGGTCACGCTATGGCTGCCGGACTAAGTTTGAAGGCCGAGAACTTCGAGGCATTTCGCGCTCAATTCGACCGCGTGGTGCGCTCTAAGCTGAATAACCTGAGGCCCGCTCCCTTCATTTGCTATGACACCGAATTGGATTTCGCCTCTATCACTCCTCGATTCTACCGGTTGCTCAAACAATTTGAACCCTTCGGGCCTGAAAATCTCAGTCCGGTTTTTCTTGCCAGAAATGTAAAAAACGCCTTATTCACTCGTACGGTCGGCGAAAACAATAACCACCTAAAACTGCACGTCAGCCAAGCGGAAAACCCCACGCTTTCCATGGAGGGCATTGGGTTTGATCTGGGGCACTGGCTACCAAATTTAAAGGAAGGTGCACTAGTTGATCTCCTCTTTACCATCAACGAAAACAGCTGGAATAACAAGACCACTCTGCAACTTGTAGTCAAAGACATCCGAGAATCTGCTGCCAATGTGAGCTGAGCTGATACTGAATTTAGCGACTTTTGCAGTCTACCATCACACTATGACAAACGAAAACCGCACAGAAATAAACGCGTTGGGAGAATTCGGCCTCATCCACCACCTTACCGACAATATTTTGCTTCATAACAAAACATCCGTGAAAGGAGTCGGCGACGACGCGGCTATTTTATGCGCTCCTGAAAAGGAAATTAGCGTGGTCTCAACCGATATGTTGATTGAGGGTGTGCACTTTGATCTTTCCTATGCGCCACTTAAACACCTAGGATACAAAAGCGTGGTGGTCAATTTGAGCGATATCTGTGCAATGAATGCCGTGCCACACCAAATACTGGTGAGCATTGCCATTAGCAACCGTTTTTCCATTGAGGCGATTGATGAACTCTACGCCGGTATGCTCATGGCCTGCAACCACTACGGGGTAGATCTCGTTGGCGGCGACACTACAAGCAGCCGAAGCGGATTGGTGATTTCTATTACCGCAATAGGCTACGAAAAAGAAGAAAACCTTGTAACCAGATCGGGCGCCAGGGAAAACGACCTACTTGTCGTGACAGGCGACCTCGGCGGCGCCTTCATGGGTTTGCAAGTGCTGGAGCGCGAAAAAGCTGTCTTTCAATCGGCCCCGGCGGCACAACCTCAACTCGAAGGATATGACTATGTCTTGGAAAGACAACTGAAACCTGAAGCTCGTCGAGACGTTCATGGAATGCTTCTGTCCCTGGATGTTCGTCCGACATCTATGATAGATATATCAGATGGCCTCGCCTCTGAAATAAAGCACCTGGCTGAAAGCAGCGATGTTGGGTTCGACCTTTACGAAGAAAAAATCCCCGTTTCTCCAAAGACAATTGAAGCCGCCAAGGAATTCAATCTCGACTTCACCACTTGTGCTCTCAATGGCGGAGAAGATTACGAGCTGTTGTTCACCATAAAGCCTGCTGATTACGACAAAATCAAAGGCAACCCCAGCCTTACGGTTATTGGCCACGCAACGGCCGAAACCATGGGGTGCAGACTAATCACACGGTCGGGTGAAGCCATCAATTTGAAAGCCCAGGGTTGGAATGCGTTCAACGATTAATGAAATTATTTTGGCTACACTATACGAAACCACTATTTCACTCGTTTCAACCGCGCCTTGTATCCTATGAGAATAACTATTAACCTCCTGCTTGCGCTCATCTCTTTGCCCGCTTTATCCCAATTCAGTATTGGCACATGGCGCGATCACTTTTCATACATACGTTGCGTCGATGTGTGCGAGGCGGGTGATTTGATATATAGCGCAACGCGGAACGGCTTATACACTTACAGTAAATCGTCCGGCGAAATTGTAAGGATTAATAAAACCACCGTATTGAGCGATGTTGGTATTAGTTCTCTGGATTATGACCCTTTTTCAGGACTCATCATAGTGGGTTACTCAAATGGTAATCTAGATCTCTTAAGTAAGGATGGGGTGTATAATATCCCGCTCATCAAGTTCAGCACTCTCGTAGGCGATAAAACTATTTACGACATTCTTTCTTTTGGTGACTTCTTATACCTATGCACTGGGTTTGGCGTGGTCGTAATCGATGTGCCCCGCAAGGAAATTAAGGAAACGTATTTTATCGGAACGAGTGGAGAGCCTGTTAAGGTTAACGACATTGCAATCCATAACGACATTATATACGCTTTAACCGAGCAAGGTCTTAGAACAGCCAATGTCAATGATTCATTTCTTTCCAATTTTGCAAATTGGGGCTTATTCACTTCACTTCCCAATTCCGTCGTTCCCTCTCATATCGAGTTTTTCAATGATGAAATGGTTCTTTCGGTTCCCGGGGCAGAAAATGATACCGTCTGGAGTAAATCACTAGACGCAGAAAATTGGACACAACGATTTCCGCTTGAGTTTCTTCGCGTTAACGACATGTGGAGTAATGGCGAATGGTTCTCCCTCTCCGCCACAAACAAGTTTTCATATTGCCAGTTCGATTTGAATTCGCCCACCACAGTTGGGTGGCTGCTTTCGCAGTGGCCCGACCTGTCTCATTCAATAATCGACTCAAACGGGTCAGCTTGGTTAGCCGATAAAAACCAAGGATTGGTTACATTCATCGCGGAAGGCGCTTTGGACAAGACTTCAATCCGCCCGGATGGCCCGAACACAGATAACTGCCGAAGAGTTACAGCATTCAATAACAACGTGTGGGTTGCTCATGGCGGGGTGAGGCCGGATTGGACCAACAACTTCAATGTTGATGGTGTTTCTGCTTTTGTTGACGATAAGTGGATTCTAATTTCCGCGGATACTACGCTTAGTGCAGGTATGAATTTCAATACCTCTAATCAGTATGTTATGGACTTCATGGATTTTGCTGTAAACCCTGTTGACAACACAACGGTTTATGGAGCTTCTTGGGACGATGGGCTTCTAAAAGTTGATTTGGCTAGTCGAAAACTAATGCCTAACAATGGCACGGCAACGACCGGACCTGAAACCATTAATAATTCACCCAATGAAAGTCGTATTGCTGTTGCTGGAGTAACTTATTCAGATGATGGAGTTCTTTGGTGCAGCAACAGCTATACAAAACGCGCGTTGCACGCATTCGATATGGCCGGCAATTTTTACGATTATAATTTTGGTTCCGTGATGGGCGACAATGAAAAGGTAGGAGACATACTCATTACCCAAGATGGGTACGTGTGGGCAAACGTAATTAACAAAGGTCTTCTGGTACTAAATAACAACGGAACACTCAATGTGTTTTCAGATGATAATTTCAAGCTACTCACAGATGCCGAAGGCAATGGAAAACTCCCATCTAAAGACGTGCTATGCATGGAAGAAGATCTTGATGGAGAAGTGTGGGTGGGAACCGGAAGCGGTCTGTCAATATTCTATAATCCTCCGGCCATATTTGAAGAAGGTAATTTCGACTCTGAGCAAATTCTCATTCAACAGGATGGTAACACACAAATTCTTCTGGAAACCGAAGCCATTAACTGCATTGAAATTGACGGCAGCAACCGTAAATGGATAGGAACTAAAAACAGTGGAGCCTATTTGCTAAGCGATGATGGGCTGCGGGAAGTCTATCATTTCACAGAGGAAAACAGCCCCCTTCCTTCCAATACAATCTACGATATTGGCATTAACCACTCAAATGGCGAAGTTTTCTTCGCTACTGAAAACGGAGTGGTCGGGTTCTTTTCTACCGCAACCAACTTCGATAACGAAATGTCCAACGTACGTGTTTTCCCCAACCCTGTTCGTCCGGAATACGAGGGAAACATAACCATCGATGGTCTCGCTTATAACACAAGCATAAAAATCACCGATATACAGGGTAACATACTTTTCGAAACAGAAAGCGAAGGCGGAAGAGCAGTTTGGAACGGTCTGTTAAGCAGTGGTAATCGCCCATCAACAGGCGTTTATCTTATCTATGTCTCAACGAATACCGGCTCGGCTGACGAGGTCAGAAAACTAACCTTCATTCGATAAATAGACACTCATCGTTTCGTTACCAAGATTGCATGCTTATTTTTGCATGCTCTTTAGTAAGTCGATTATCATTCCGACTTGCATGCGCATCATGAGTGATCAACTCAAGCACGAGTGTGGAATCGCACTCCTCCGACTGAAGAAACCTCTTCAGTACTACGCCGAGAAATACGGAACTGCATTTTACGGCCTCAACAAAATGTACTTGTTGATGGAAAAACAGCATAACCGCGGGCAAGACGGCGCGGGCATTGCTAACATTAAAATCGACATGCCGCCCGGGAAACGCTACATCAGTCGCGTGCGCAGCAATGACCCACAGCCTATCCGCGAACTGTTTTCGAAAGTTATGTCGCGCTTTGAAGAACTAGAACGCTCTAGACCCGATAAACTCAGCGACACACAGTATTTGAAAGACAATTATGCCTTCACGGGAGAACTCTTTCTAGGTCATTTGCGCTATGGCACCTACGGCGGAAACAGCATCGAAAACTGTCATCCATTTCTGAGAGAAAACAACTGGATGACCAGAAACTTAGTTGTTGCCGGGAACTTCAACCTTACTAATGTAGATGAGTTGTTTCAACTGCTAATTGATTTGGGCCAACACCCCAAACAAAAAGCAGATACGGTGACCGTAATGGAGAAAATCGGTCACTTCCTCGACGAAGAAAATCAACAACTCTTTGATCGATTCAAACAAGAGGGTCACGACAACCAAAAAATCACTGAACTCATTTCCGAAAACATCGATGTACAGCGAGTACTAACGAGAGCCACTCGCGACTTCGATGGAGGCTTCGCCATGGCAGGCCTCATTGGTCACGGCGATGCATTCGTGCTTCGCGATCCCTCCGGAATTCGACCAGCCTATTGGTATGAAAACGACGAAATAGCAGTGGTTGCCTCTGAGCGCCCTCCCATTCAAGCGGCATTCAACGCTTCACTCAACGACATCCACGAACTAACTCCCGGTCATGCCCTCGTCATCCGAAAAAACGGATCAACCGCGGTAAAACCTATCATCGAACCTCGGGAAAAAAAGTCGTGCTCATTTGAGCGCATCTACTTCTCTCGCGGTAACGATGAAGCTATCTATAAAGAGCGTCAAGCGCTCGGAAGAAATGTCGTTCCTCAAATTTTGGCTTCGGTCAACTACGACTTAGATAACACGGTCTTTTCATTCATTCCCAACACTGCAGAAACAGCCTTCTACGGCATGATGAAAGCGCTGGAAGATCATCTGAATGACGTTAAGATTAGAGACATCAAAGCACTGGGCGACAACGCTTCGATTGAAGCCATAGAGCAAATCATTCGAAAGAGGGCACGCCTGGAAAAAATCGCCATCAAGGACGTCAAGCTTCGCACATTCATCACCCAAGACAGCGCGCGCGATGAAATGGTGGCGCATGTATACGACACCACTCATGGAGCAGTTAAGCGCGGCGTTGACACGCTCGTGGTAATCGACGACTCCATTGTTCGAGGTACAACGCTAAAAAGGTCCATCATCAAAATGCTTGATCGATTGGGCCCTAAAAAAATCATCATTGTTTCTTCCGCTCCTCAAATTCGATATCCCGACTGCTATGGCATTGACATGGCCAAACTAGGCGATTTTATTGCTTTTCAGGCCGCAATCGCACTGCACAAAGAGGCTGGCACGTACGACTCAATTACAACTTCAGTGCTCGAGAAGTGCAGGCAGGCAGATGCCTTACCTAAAAATGAACAGCACAATTGTGTTCGGGAAATATTCTCAGCTTTCACGGCAGATCAAATCTCAGCAAAAGTTGCACAACTGGTAACTCCCGAAAAAACGCAAGCAGAGGTAGAGGTAATTTTTCAAACGATAGATGGTCTTCACAATGCATGCCCTGAGCATACCGGAGATTGGTATTTCACCGGAAACTACCCAACACCCGGAGGTCATCGCGTTGTTAATCGTGCATTTATCAATTTTATGGAGGGCAGAAACGAACGGGCTTACTAACCCCGCTTGTAAACAGGTACTGTGCTGCAAGGCTCACCAAACATGATACTCCGCACAACCGGACGTAGCCTCACTACTAGATGCGAGTAGGCCGATTGTGGCACAGGCAATTTGCTGCAACCTTTTACAACACAGCGTTTATCGCGATATTCATTCAGATCCAGCGAATCAATCATATTCCTGAAAACCACTTGCTCTAACTCTATGGTACTTCCGTGCACCACTGTTACTGCATGATCGCTCAAAGACGAAGAAACAAGCATGTAAGCCCATGCCGGGATGATGGCATCAGCGGAACAATAAACAGCTACATGTTTTCCCTGATAGTGCGACCAATCATGCTCCTGAATCCAGGAGCGGAAGTCCTTTTCGCGCAACGCAAGACCTTGCCACAGCTGATTCGCCAAATCAATACTCACTCGCTCACCGGCAGGATATAAATCTTCCAGATCGATTGTAACTAATCCGCTAGCGGCAACTTTATTGACGATTTCGTCCATGACACAAATGTATGACTAGGCGGTGCGGCGCTCTTCCACTGACTCACGCATCATTTCTTCACCGGCCGAAACCATAGCGGCTACGTCATAGTGACACTCCGCGTATAGCTCGTCCTGAGTGCCGTGCTCAACAAGGCGATCCGGTATTCCAAGGCGCTTCACTTGTGCCTGATATCCGTTGTCGACCATGAATTCGAGCACAGCGCTTCCCATTCCGCCTTGAAGACAACCATCTTCTACAGTGATCACGTGCTTAAACTTGCCAAACACTTCGTGCAACAACAATTCATCAAGCGGCTTAACGAAGCGCATGTCATACATAGCTGCACTAATTCCATTCTGTTCCAATTGCTCACATGCCTGCAGAGCATAATTACCCATTGGGCCAATGCTCAAAATAGCCAAGTCAGAACCAGAGCGCACCTTGCGGCCTGTGCCAGGCTTTATCAATTGAAATGGGGTTTTCCACTCGGTCATAACACCGTTACCACGCGGATAACGAATCGAGAACGGACCGTAGTTTTCATACTGCGCGGTATACATCAAATTCCGTAATTCGCTTTCATTCATCGGCGACGCAACAATCATATTCGGAATAGAACGCATATACGCCAAATCGTATGCTCCGTGGTGTGTCGGGCCATCGGCACCTACTACACCACCGCGATCCAGGCAGAATACTACATGCAATTTTTGAAGAGCAACATCATGCACAACCTGATCATATGCACGCTGCATAAACGAGCTGTAGATATTGCAAAACGGAACTAAGCCTTGCGTTGCCATTCCTGCGCTAAATGTAACCGCATGTTGCTCAGCAATGCCCACGTCGAAGGCTCGTTCGGGCATGGCTTCCATCATCAACTTGAGCGAACATCCGGATGGCATAGCTGGTGTTACACCTACAATGTTATCATTCTTCTCTGCCAACTCAATAATCGTATGGCCGAAAACATCCTGATACAAAGGTGGCTGCGGAGACTTCGGTACCACCTTCACGATTTCACCGGTTTCCTTGTTGAATAAACCCGGTGCGTGCCACTTCGTAGGGCTTCCCTTTTCAGCGGGCTCATAGCCCTTTCCTTTCATCGTTACACAGTGCAAAATCTTTGGGCCGGGTATATCCTTCAAGTCCTTCAGAACTGCTGCCATGTGCTCTACATCGTGACCATCGATAGGTCCGAAGTAGCGCCAATTCAACGCTTCAAACAAGTTGCTTTCCTTCACCAGGGAAGACTTCAACGACTCAGACACCTTGTGCACAATCGATTGAGCGCTACTTCCAAACGTTGAAAGCTTGCCCAACAGATTCCAAACCTCGTCTTTCACCTTGTTATAGGTGTGTGAAGTGGTGATGTCAGTCAGATATTCTTTGAGCGCGCCCACATTTGGGTCAATGCTCATGCAGTTATCATTGAGAATGACGAGAATATTCGCGTCGGCAGTTCCGCCGTGATTAAGACCTTCAAATGCCATTCCTGCTGTCATAGCTCCATCGCCGATGACCGCAATCACCTGGCGATCTGTTTCCTTTTTCACCTTCGATGCAACAGCCATACCTACAGCCGCACTAATAGAGGTGGACGAGTGGCCAACACCGAAGGTGTCATACTCGCTCTCGCTTCGCTTCGGAAACCCACTAATACCCTTGTATTTTCGGTTCGTATGAAAAACATCGCGACGACCTGTCAGGATTTTGTGCCCATAAGCTTGATGCCCTACGTCCCAAATCAATTGATCATATGGCGTGTTGAACACATAATGTAGCGCTACAGTCATTTCCACCACACCCAGGCTGGCACCAAAATGCCCGCCCTTTTCGCTCACAATGTCAATGATGTATTGACGTAGCTCTTTCGAGAGCTCCGGCAGTTGCTCCGTTTTCAGCAATTTGCGAAGATCCTCCGGAGTATTTATTTGGGCCAATAGCGGACCCGGCTTATAGGGATTGCTCATATTCGTTGTGCTTCCGTAAAATTAACGGCAGCAATTAGCATAACAAGGTGATAGCCTGAAAGTTCGCTAAAATAGGCACTTGGCCAAGAATACGCAACCGCGAATGCGGATGTTAGGCGTTAACAATCTGCAAAATGCTTTCGAAGATTTCGCGACCATCGGTGTTTTCCAACTCGAAATCAGCAGCACGCTCAGGGTGAGGCATCATGCCGAAAACATTGCGTTGTTTATTGCAAATACCCGCAATATTCAGCATAGAACCGTTCGGGTTCGACTCCTCGGTTGTTTCTCCGTCGGTGTTGCAGTACCGAAACAATATCTGATCATTCTGGATAATCTCCTTTCGCTCATCATCGCCCGCAAAAAACTTTCCCTCTCCGTGTGCAATCGGCACCTTGTATGCCTTCTCGAAATCAAGAGCCCGTGTAGGCAATGCTGTTTTCGAAACCGGCTTCAGATAAACATTCTTGCATATAAACTTGCGAGTGTCGTTGTGCAATAGAGCGCCCGGAAGCAGTTTGGCTTCACACAAAATCTGGAAACCATTGCATATCCCCATCACATAGCCCCCTTTGTTGGCATGAGCTACTACTTCGTTCATGATTGGCGAAAAACGGGCGATGGCTCCGCTGCGCAGATAATCGCCGTAAGAAAATCCACCGGGAAGAAAAACGAAATCAACACCCTGCAAGTCAGTGTCTTTGTGCCAAAGTTTCACCACATCCTGATGCAGCACATCGCGAAGGGTATACACTAAATCTTCATCACAATTACTTCCGGGGAAAACGACAACGCCAAACTTCATAGTTCTGATTTTGGGTTCAAAAATACAACGGGGGTTGTTTACTTAACCGGTTAGTTTATTAAACCGCTAAGACGCAAAGAGGACTGCGGAGAATTACGCCCACACTTGAACTACAGACATTGTTTTCTTGATTTTTATCTGCGGCTCTGCGGTTAAATCTACATCAGTGGTCGAGACTCTTTTCCCATTTGCTCACTGCAACTGTAGCAACCGCGTTTCCGACAACATTCGTAGCGCTGCGACCCATGTCAAGCAGGTGATCAACACCCAACAACAACAGCAAGCCAGCCTCCGGAATACCGAACGATGAGAGCGTGCCGGCAATTACCACCAGTGAGGCGCGAGGCACACCTGCAATTCCCTTGCTGGTAATCATTAACACCAACAACATGGTTATCTGCTGGTCAAAGCTCATATGGATACCATAACTCTGAGCAATGAATAAACTGGCAAATGTCATGTACATCATCGAACCATCGAGGTTAAAAGAGTATCCCAACGGCAACACAAAACTCACGATACGATTTTTACATCCGAAACGCTCCAGCTCTTCGAGTGTCTTGGGGAATGCCGCCTCACTGCTAGCGGTGGAAAAAGCCAGCAACAGCGGCTCCTTGATTCTGCTCACCAATGTCTTCACACGCTTTCCAACCAAGAGATAGGCTGCGAAGAGCAACAAAACCCACAACAATAGCAAGCCGAAATAAAATTCACCGATGAATACACCATACGTCACCAAAACACCCAATCCTTTCTTCGCAACAACGGCGGTCATAGCTGAGAAAACCGCGAAGGGCGCGAAGTTCATGACATATCCGGTAATCTTAAGCATGACGTGTCCTACAGCGTCGAGCGCCTTGATTACAATTTCTCCCTTCTCTCCTAATGCTGCTGTTGCTACTCCGAAAAACAAGGAGAACACCACAATTTGCAGAATCTCATTCGCTGCCATCGCCTCAATAACACTCTTAGGGAAAATGTGCGTGATCACACCTTTGAAGGTCATCGCCGCCTTATCAATGCCCGTAGCCGCATCAGCCGGGGGAAGCTCTAATTGCATCATGGTGCCCGGTTGAAACAGGTTAACCAACAAACATCCCAACAACAACGAAACGAACGATGCAGAAATAAACCACAACATCGTTTTGCCTCCTATTCGGCCAACAGCCTTAATATCTCCAAGCTTTGCAACGCCGACCACCAACGTAGAGAATACAAGCGGCGCAATAATCATTTTAATCAGGCGCAGGAAAATGTCTGTAAGAATGGTAATGTTATCGAGAATTCCAACCAATGCAGGATTTGTTGCTCCTTCAGCGGTTGCAGGGTAAGAAGCGTTGAGCAGCACACCCGTTACTATACCCACCAAAAGGGCGATGAAAATCCACAGCGTAAGTTTGTTCGACTTGGTCATACGTGAAACATTAGAGCGCCAAAATAAGGCGATTAACGGACTTTCCTCACCACCTGATCTTTGAGGAGTGCCGCATTCTTATTGGCCAACTGACCGCAGGCCGCATCAATATCCTTTCCTCTTGAACGTCGCACATTGACCACCAAATTCTTCGAATCCAGAAACTTCGCAAAGGCATCAACCCGCTCCGGGCTCGCCTGCTGGTATTCACCATCATCGATTGGGTTGTATTCGATGATGTTGATTTTCACCGGTAAATTTTTACAGTAATTCGCCAACTCATGCGCGTCCTTCAACGAGTCATTAAAATCCTTGAAGATGATGTATTCAAAGGTGACGCGCGTTCCTGTCTTTTCATGGAAATACTTCAACGACTGAGCCAATACCTCGAGGTTATTGCTTTCGTTGATATCCATGATTTTGTCGCGTTTCTCGTCGCTCGCCGCATGAAGCGATAGCGCCAGATTGAACTTCACGCCGTCGTCGCCAAGCTTCATAATCATTTTGGCAACACCTGCCGTGCTGACAGTTATTCGTTGCGGCGACATCCCCAATCCCTCCGGTGAGGTAATCTTTTCAATAGACGTCATCACATTTTTGTAGTTGAGCAACGGTTCTCCCATGCCCATATACACAATGTTGGAAAGCGGAATGTTATGGCGCTCCTGCGCCTGATTTCGCAGATATACAACCTGGTCATATATCTCGCCCGCCGTGAGGTTGCGAAGCATCTTCAGTCGGCCGGTGCCGCAAAATGCACACGACAGACTGCAACCCACTTGCGACGAAATGCAAGCCGTCATTCGCGATGAAGTCGGGATAAGAACACCTTCCACCACTTTGCCGGGCTCGACTTCAAAAGCACACTTGATTGTTTTGTCTGAACTGATTTGCTGATCAACAAGCGTGATTCCATGAAGCGAATAATTCTCCGCCAATAACTCGCGCGTGCCCGCCGACAGGTTGGTCATCTCGTCGAAACGAGTGGCCGACTTTTTCCAAAGCCACTCCATGACTTGCTTGGCGCGAAACTTCTTCTCGCCTTGCGACTCAAAAAACTGAGTAAGATCTTCTTGGGAAAGGGTTCGTATGTCGGTCTTCGCGCGTTCCATAACGGACACAAAGATAACCTACGCTTGCTTCTTGAAAACGAATCGATAGGTAATCACCTTGCCATCAGGCGCGGTGTCGTTTGATAATTTGATTTTGGAAAGCTTGTTTACCACATATTCCGTAAGCTGCGGACTGGTTGAATTGATGTGAACAATCTGAATCTTCCCTGACGCATCAATCTTAAAACTCACCTCCACCAACCCATCTAAATTAGGCTGCTGCATCTCTGTTTTGCCCGCTTTTCCCTGAGAATAAACGGTAGGTGAAAACACGACCAAACAACAAGCCGTGAAAAACAAGACTACAAGTCTTGCTCTGTTGGCGGTATGGCGTGTTCTGAAAAACATTGGTTGTAAGAAAATAGACGCTTAGCTGGTGTGTTTGGTTACTTCGTGTTCAAAATTATCAGATTCAATTGAGTCCTTTCATGATTTCAAGCTATTATCGCTTTCCTTATGAAACAACCCATAATGCGTTTCGGTTTTGTTTGCTTGTTTATTACAACGTGCAGACTTTTTTCCCTAGCACAAGTAGTGCCAGACACGACGCACATCAATATTGGTGACAAAACCATTATTGTCATTGATGCCAGCCCAACTGCATCCCCGATCACACCGGCTCCTGGAGTAAAAGAGGTGCCCATAATGCCAGACCGTGACTTAAAAAAAGAACTAACTCATTTCGCCGGGATCGATTTCGGCTTCTGCCAACTCGTTGACCCCCGCGGAAGTCTTACCCGAGACAGCGCCACTAGTTGGCTTTCCATTAACAACAGCCGTTCACTAACCTGGCGGCTTAATTTTCTTGAAAAGAAGTTTCGCATCTACCGTGACTACGTGGGAGTTTATACCGGTTTTTCCGTTGTTTTCAATGGTTATGGCCTTTCCAATAATGTCGATGTCATATCTGATAATTCGGAGGAGGGCATTTACGCAGTAAGCATCGACCCGAAGGTTAGAAATTACCATAAAAACAAATTAAGAACAACGAGCCTTCAAGTGCCGCTTATGCTCGAGTTCAATACACGCAACGAAACAAAGAAAAACTTCCACCTTGCAGTGGGCGTAATTGGCGGCTATGTTACGTCAACTATAACCAAGCAGAAATGGGAGAATGATCTGGGAAAATTCACAAATCGCAGAAAAGAAGATTTTCAAATCACCCCGTGGACAATGGATTTTTCAGCGCGTTTGGGCTATAGGAAAACTGCCTTGTTTTTCGCATACGGATTAACCCCTCTTTTTGAAAAGAATAAAGGCTTACCTGTTTATCCGCTGACATTTGGAATTCAACTCACTCAATTCTAGACATAAACCACTTCTTCGTCCGTTACCGGGGTTTCTCCCTTGTAGCACTGCAGCAAACGAGCAACGGTTGCAACATCCTTCTTACAATACACCTCTATGCGATCTAGGTCGTTTTGCTCGTAATAAACCGAGCGCACCTGGCTTCCATCAATATCATCTTTCGGTGTTGGAATACCGAAAACTTTCGCCAGTACTTTTATCGATGTGTAGTTCTTGTAATCACCAAACTTCCAAAGCTCCATGGTGTCCAGATGCGCAACCTCCCACGGTTTTTTTCCGGCAATGTTCAGCATCGCCGGCAACTTAATTCTATGGATGAGCATGCGCCTGCACAAGTATGGAAAATCAAACTCCTTCCCGTTGTGCGCGCACAGCATTCGAAACGGATGATTCATGCGGGTCTCTAAAAGCTCAGAGAAATCGGCAAGTAACTTATACTCATCATGGCCATAGAACGAGGTAACACGCAACACGCGTTCGTTCATGCGCAAGGCAAAGTATCCTACACTGATGCAGACAATTTTTCCGAACTCCGCATAAATACCCGCCTCCGAATAACTCTCCTCCAGCGTAGTTCCATTTCTTTCCCGAGAATACTTGCTTTTGTCGGTCCAGAGCTGCTTTAAATCTTCATCGAGCTCGTTGAAATCAGACTGCTGCGGAACTGTTTCAATGTCCAAAAACAAAACTTCCTCAAGTCTCAATTGATCTAGCATA
>JBIKSC010000234.1:0-4224 GCA_044348775.1 Flavobacteriales bacterium
CTCGCGCACCAAATCGAGGAGCACCGCTTTATTTTCTATTTCACACAATCCTATAAACAGAGGTAGCTCACCCGGAAGCAAATCAATAACCTCAGAAATACGCGAAAGCTTTTCACTGTAGCGAGCAGAATTCCATTGCAGCTTTCCAGCAGGTGTGAAGTCTTCATCGATTGTAATAGGATCATCGATTGTATCGAATAGATTTTCCACGTTATAGAAAGCGACGATTGCTTCCTCCAATTCGGATTTTGATTTTCTCTGTGCCGTCGCACAAGAGATTAAACAAAAGGAGAATGCCAAAAGAACGGTAAATGATGAGCGGTGCTTCATGAAGAAATTTTCAGCAAAGATGACCTTATAAAGCGAAATTCAAATAATTGAAACAATATCCGGGCTGATTACGTAACAACATGAAAACTGAACTGCAATGAATAAAAACAAACTCTATACACTCCTGTTGGGTATGTTCACCTTTGGACACGGCGTCATGGCTCAAAGTCACCTTCAGCCCAAAACTATTCATTTAAATGCGATGATGCAAACAGCATCTGAAACGGGGGCAGCGTATCGACTTCAGCTAACACCTATCGACGAAACGAAATACAAAGGCAGTGTCTACGATGGTATGGAGAACTTGAAAGTAGAAGGTCAGTACGTAGAGCGCAATGGGCGCTACATTGAAGATGGCTACTTCAAATACTTCTTCCCGAATGGCAGTGTAGAAAGCGAAGGTGAATACCAAGCCGGAGTGAAAATCGGTCACTGGAAGCGATTCGACTTCATGGGTAATCGAAAACCGGATCGATACTATCCGCCATCCAGCGCCAGCATGCGCCGCAAATCGATGAACATTGACATATCCACAGACAACTAAACTTCTTGATGGCCTGACTACTTTTGGCGGGCCATGACGAAACGATATTCCTGCCGAACCTATCTTTCGATGGCACTGACCTGGTCAGTGCTTTCGGCGTTGGTATCGTGTCAATCCGATTCGCCTGATACACGAAAGGTATTCTGTTACAATGAAAGCAATGGAATAACTACCCTCGACCCGGCATTCTCGCGCGACATTGAGGTGATGTGGGCAACCAATCAATTATTTGATGGGTTGGTTGAACTCGACTCACAGATGAAAGTCATTCCTTGCATTGCGCATCGCTGGGAAATAAGCGCTGACGGGAAAGACTATTTTTTCTATCTGAGAAACAACGTCCATTTCCATCCAAGCCCTTTGTTTGCGGATACGGCCGGAAGAAAAGTAGTAGCGTCCGATTTCGTTTACAGTTTCAATCGACTGCTCGACCCAGACCTGGCAACACCGGCTTCCTGGATTTTCAGCAGTGTTGATCGCTCACATGACGGAGGTTTTGAAGCTATCAACGACAGTGTTTTCGCTATTCATCTCAAAGAACCGTTCCAGCCATTCTTGGGAATGCTCAGCATGCAATATTGCAATGTGATACCTAAGGAGGTCGTCGAACATTATGGTCCCGACTTCCGAGAACACCCCATTGGAACCGGTCCTTTCCGTTTTGCTTTTTGGTATGAAAACATCGCGCTTGTCATGCATCGCAACAATCGCTATTGGATGAAGGATGAAGCGGGGCGAAATCTCCCCTACCTCGATGCAGTCAAAATTGAATTCGTCAAAGACATGTCCGTCGAGTTTCAGGGCTTGTTGCAAGGCAAGTACGACTTTATGAGCGGAATTCACACCTCCTTCAAAGATGAGTTACTGAATCAATCCGGTGAACTCGCCGAAGCATACAAAAGCCAATTGAAATTTCAACGAACACCATTCATCAAAACCGACTACCTCGGTTTTCAAATGGATTCATCAGCGGAAATCAATTCAAACTCACCGTTGATGGATGTTCGCGTGCGACAAGCTATCTCGCATGCTATCGATAAAAATGAGATGGTGAAGTACTTGCGCAACAATACTGTATTCGCTGCCTATAGCGGTTTTGTTCCCCCCATGCTGAATCCGGCTAATGAGTCGCAGTATTATCCGTATGACATAGCAAAGGCTCGAGCGCTTTTGGCGGAAGCGGGATTTCCGGATGGGAAAAACATGTCGGAAGTAGTATTGTCAACCACGGGCGACTATACCGACTTGATGGAATACATTCAACACGCTCTTGGTAAGTTAGGAATACCGGTTCGCATCAATGTGCTGCAAGGTCCGGCGTTGCGCGAGCAATCAGCAAAGGCTCAATTAGCCGTATTTCGCAAGTCGTGGCTTGCCGACTATGCCGACGCGGAGAATTTCCTCACCGTATTCTACTCACCGAATTTTTGTCCAACCGGGCCCAACTACACACACTATAAAAATCCGGAATTCGATGCACGCTATGAAGCCATACGTCATGAGTCAAATGATTCGCTTCGATTCGCACAAGTTGTAGCCTTGAATGACTTGCTCATGCAAGATGCTCCTGTGATTCCACTCTACTACGATCAAGTTTCGCACTTCGTACGCAACAATATTGATGGTTTGCAAACAAACCCGGTCAACATGCTCGACTTACGACCAGTTCGCAAAAATTAAAATACCTCCTCAATTATGAGTCTCAAGATAGACATGCATACCCACATCATGCCGAAGGTTGTTCCGGATTGGTCGGCACAATTCGGTTACGGCAGCTTCATTCACCTCGATCATCATCGGCCGGGTTTTGCGCGCATGATGCAGGGCGACAAATTTTTCCGTGAGATAGAATCCAATTGTTGGGATGCAAACATTCGCATTGAGGAGTATGCCAAGTACAATACGCAGGTTCAAGTTGTATGTACCATACCGGTTTTATTTGCCTACTGGGCTCAGCCTGCTGATGGACTCACGGTGGCGCGTTACCTCAATGATCACATTGCCGACATTGTAGCGCGACATCCCAAAAACTATGTAGGCTTGGGTACTATACCCATGCAAGATGTCGACATCGCCATTCACGAATTGGAGCGATGCAAAGCCATTGGGATGAAGGGAATTCAAATCGGCAGTAACGTCAATCAGAAAAATCTGGGTGAAACCATTTTCGAACCGCTCTGGCAAGCCATACGCGATCTGGATATGGCGGTTTTGGTGCATCCGTGGGAAATGATGGGCCAAGATGACATGAAGAAGTACTGGCTGCCTTGGCTCGTCGGTATGCCGGCAGAAACAGCACGTGCAATGTGCTCGCTCATTTTCGCAGGAGTGTTGGAGCGTTATCCGGAAATCCGATTCAACTTCGCACATGCCGGCGGTTCATTTTTACCTACACTCGGAAGGATTGAGCACGGATTCAATTGCAGGCCCGACCTTGTAGCTATCGACAATCCGGTAAACCCTCGCGAATACGTTGGGAAATTCTGGGTTGACAGTGCGACACATGACCCTATGCTTTTCGAATATATCCTTGGTATGCAAGGATCGAAACGCGTTACTCTCGGAACGGATTATCCATTTCCGCTGGGCGATTTGGAAGTAGGAAAATTCATCACGCAGATGAACTTATCCCCGGAAGATCTGCAAGCAGTTTTTTGCGATTCCGCGTTGGAATGGTTGAAGCTCGATAAGAATCAATTCATTTAGTCTTTCCAAGCTTAGCAGCAACGAAAAGAAGTTGCTGACTGGAATAGCGCGCGTAGACATCGTACAATTGAGTTTGCTCCTTTTTTACGACCTTAGTGTTAAGCACTAACACAGGAATATCAGCAACGCTATCCGGACGAAAGCCCACAATCTCAGTTCGTATACCATCGTAATCGGCAGAATCTTGCGCAGGAATTCTTTGGCCCATAAACTCTAAAATAGAATCCGGAAAAAAAGTTGGATCAACGGCAGGTCGAATGGAATCAAGCCCTTTGGACGGATGCCATCGAAAATAAGTAGACAAATTATCAATGCAGCGATCGGCAATCGTTAACTCCTCACAGGTGTAAGTAGCTTGCAATGGTTCGCCCTCCATCTGAGCGATATTCACTTTCACAAAGCAGTTTCCGTTTCGTTGATCTTCTCGAAGTTCATTATAAAACGCCAATGCACAAACAGAGGTTATTTGTTCCGGTTTGAAGTCGGGCTTAATCTTCGCTCCTTCGATATTGAGCGCAAACACATTGCCTGTTGACTGCTGCAATAATTCAGCATTGCCGGAAACAGAGCCGACAAGAGAAGCTGATTTCAAAGCGGCCTCTTGAAGTGAACTATCGGAACAACCGATAAAAATCAAAGACAAG
>JBIKSC010000235.1:0-4211 GCA_044348775.1 Flavobacteriales bacterium
ATCACAAGTCGATGGCGAAAGGTAAGATCCTCACCTACCCGGTCGACGAGTTCCGCAAGCTGCTCAAGTTTGAAAAGGCCGATAAGATTTGGTGGCGCGACCAGGTGGAAGCCGAGTTGAGCTACGATTTGCTTTCGGATTTGGGTCTCGACTTCAACCGCGAGAAACTCTACCAGAGCGGCTTTGAGTTCCGCAGTTTCGATGAATTCCCGGCGAATTATTTAGCCGAAGTGCTGCACGCCATTGTGCTCATCTGCGAGCATTCAAGTCGTGCTACAGACGTGTCTTGGGCATCCGACAGCGTGATTTGGAACAACCTGGTGTTCCGTGCACTCAAGCATGGCTTCCAAACAACGATTGAGGCGGATGAAAAACGTGAGTTGCTGGAAGTCTTCCAATTGACCGATGTGCCGGCATCCCACTTCGATGGCGTAAATCGACTCGATGCATTTTTCTTTGCCGTGCTCGAAGTATTGCACACTCGTTACAAGAACGACAATCAGTACCTCGATGCGCTGATGGGTGAAACCACAGCAGCAGCGCCGCGTTGGGAAAACTTCAACGAGCATCAGACGGAGCAGCACTTCATACAGTTGGCGGAAGTGGAGTAAAACTGACACTTCCCCAACTATTACTCGTATTGAAACCAGCAAAGTACTATCCCACAGAAAGGGAAAGTTTACTCCTTCACAAACCGAATCGTTGTCTCGCCCTCTTGACTAGCGATTCGCAGAAAGTAAATCCCACTCTCCAAGTGAACCGTATCCAGTGTCTTACTATCTAAGACATCGATCTGAACCTGTTTGCCGTCAACGGAAAAAACACTGCAATTCGCAGCTGTTAGGGGTTGTAAAAATCCTTGTATCATCACTTTATCCGCTGTCGGATTGGGGAATATCGAAATCTCTTCCACTATTAAATCGTTCACATCACTCGCCAGGATCCGTCCGTTGATGTCGTATTGCATGAAGAACTGCCAGATTTTTTCTGAAGCATTGAAATCGTTGTTGGTGACACCAATGGTAAAGAATGAACCAGGCCAGGTATGACCGCCGTCGATTACCTGATAATGCTCCACATCCACTCCGTTGTCTCCTCCCGAATAAATGGAATGTACAGCAGTGCATCCATCGACTAAGTTCACATTGGGAACATCGGTGATTTGAGGAGTGGGTGAGCAATTATTGAAATCTACCCAATAGGCTAGTACATTCGGGATGGCCTCCATCAATGGATTTCCATTATATGGAACCGTTTCATCAGCGGTGCCGTGAATTTCTAAAACGGGCATGGGATGTTGTGGGCTGCACGTTTGCGATTGATTCACATTCATCGTTCCTGTAACCGATGCAATTGCTGCAATACGGTCGCTCAGGGAACAAGCAAGGGTATAACTCATAAATCCACCATTCGACATACCGGTGCTGTAAACACGATCCAAATTGACAGAATAAGCATCCGCTATAGAATCAATCAAGGCGCCGGTGAAACCTATATCGTCCACTGCTCCACCCCACCCTGAATTCCAATAGGTCGTGCCATTAGCGTCCAGCGTTCCCAGAGGATGCACCAGTAAAAATCCGGCAGTATCAGCTATAGCACGAAAATCCCCATAAAACATTTGCTCAAATGCGTTGCTGGTGTATCCATGGAAATTCAACACCAACGGCGCCGGTGTTCCGGGTGTGTAGCTTGCCGGAACATACAATATGTAGGAGCGCGTCAATCCGTCGTGCTGCAGTGTTCCATTAATGGTTTGCTGTCCGAACATGGCAAACGGCAACAGGAAGAAGAAAAAGAAATATCGCATGCCGAAAAGTACTGAGTATTTGATTAAACTTCAGTAAAAAACAACTCCCGGTATTGTTACGATTCCCTGCCTTACCGACTGAAATAGCCACAAGCAAAAGCAAGTCTCTTGAAAACAAACTCTCTCTTCAATCTTACCATCAGAGAAAGGAATGATATTATCGCTATGTTTGACAAAGAGCAAAAACTGCAGTGCCTATGTTATAAATGAACTACAGAAATTCTAGTTCAGATCGATTTTATCAGAACGCCAGAAAAGACAGGGGCGAGAATAATTTATTTACTCATCATGAAATTCAATAAAATATCAGACTCCTTGTATCAATTCTTTCTCTCTGAAAAGAATAAAAGAAACATTGAGCGAGTTTTCTTGCTGGTAGCTATCGGCAGTTTTATTCTTCATCTTCTCATTATTGGCTGTGTTCATTTAAACCTGATTCCAATTAGTGAACCCTCGCATCTGTTCGTTAACCCAATAGCAGCGATTTACACTCCATTCTCCTTCATCCTTGTTTATGAAGTGTACTTGCTCATCTATTATCTTCCCAAATCAACATCCATCTACGTATCGAAGCAATACGAGATTATTACGCTGATTGTTTTTCGACGACTATTTAAAGACTTATCCAATTTAGATCTGGTTGCCAACTGGTTCAACAATAAAAATGACTTGCAGTTTACATTTGACTTAATCACATCGCTTGTCTTGTTTCTACTGATTTATTTATTCCATATTTCGCATTCAAAGAAACAGGATTCGTCGAATACTCCCCCGGAAACATTGCATCGAATTCACCGTTTCGTTCATGTAAAAAAGTGGATGGCTATTGCGTTAGTTCCCTTGCTTTTTTGCATATCGGTATACTCCCTCATAAGTTGGAGCTCAGGCATCATCGAACCGGACGCATCCGATCTCAGCTCACTGAAGAACGTCAATAATATTTTCTTTGAAGAGTTTTTCAATATTCTCATTATTACCGATGTATTCCTGCTGCTTTTCTCATTTTTCCATACGGATCATTTTCATAAGGTCATACGAAATTCCGGATTTATCATCTCAACCATTCTCATTCGAATTTCATTTACAGTTGAAGGTATCACGAACAATGTTCTCATTGTATCAGCCGTCATATTCGGACTTTGTGTGATTTTGATACACAATAAGTTTGAAAAACACTCGCAATTGGATGAATCATCCATGAGCAAAGAACTTGAAGATTAATTGTTTGCTGTCTAAACCATGCAAACGGCTGCAATACTAATTTGCAACATACAATTTTCGATTCTTAATGTACATAGCACCCAATGGGACTTCCACGAGCTCTCTGCCCATTAAATCGAATATTCTATCATCATCGAACTCTTTGCTTGAAAGCTCTGATATTCCGGCGGCAATACAGTCATCCAAATTCGTGTTTAGTCTAATCCATCTGTACGAAGATTGGCCGTCCACAAAGTTTAGGATATTACCCTCGCATTCGAATTCTACTAATTGCGATGCGATATTCCCAAAATGGTAATCAATTGTGAGTGTATCGTTGGCGAACCAATAAGGATTTGTCCCGGGAAGTGCGTTCTCGTCGCCTGCTTCGAACATATTGTAAAGAGAATCACAATTACCTTGAGTGCAGTAATACGTATACTTAACGCCATCTTCTAAGATGTACAAGGTGTTTGAAAAACCTTCCGGTATCCATTTACCTTCAACAGAGTATGTGATTTGCGCTTGTACCTGTAATCCAACACACACAAGTAGTACCAATAGTAATTGTTTCATCATGTTTTGATTTTCTTGAATTTGCAGCAAAAATAAGCTACGTATGATAGATACGTGCGCAGGAAACACCCCCATTATCTTTCTTTTTCAACGTCTAAACTAACCTATCATCACACGATACTATTACTCGAGCGCACTAAATACTCCCATAGCTTCGTGCCGGGAAATAAAACCAACTCTCTCGAGTTTAATCCTCAGTCATTTGAAATCATTACCATACATAGTTCTCATAGCCCTGTTATTGTCTGTGTTGTTCCAGGGTCACGCCTGCAGTGGCTATAAGATTACCATGGGCGATAAGACCTTTCTCGGCAGCAACGAAGACGCCTGGAGAACGACGCCTCACATTTGGTTTGAAGAAGCGAAACTGATCGGCACATATGGTGCAGCATTCACGGGTTCACGCTATGACGGTGAAAACGGTTATGCACCGCAATCCGGAATGAACGAGATGGGACTTGCTTTTGAGAGGCTCGCATCCTACCACCCAAAACAGGACGCGTTTGAGAATCGCGAAAAAATCACCAACCCAACAAACTACTTAAAAGACATTCTGCACGCGTGCGCTTCGGTTGAGGAGGTGAAGGCGTATATCAGTCGGTTCGACCACAGTTATTTTATCGAG
>JBIKSC010000236.1:0-4172 GCA_044348775.1 Flavobacteriales bacterium
TGACATCCAGCGTGAAAATCGGCTTTGAAAGGAAAAAAATTCTTGGGTTTGAGCGAATGTGAGAAGGTGCACCTAAGCTTCGCTCGCAAACCAATCATCTAGCACACCAGCCAGGCGTCGGAGGTTCGTGATTCCGACGAACCATGGTTGGTGAACGCAGCCACCCCTCGCCCTTATATTTGTCCCTGAATTGCATACGCGCACTTCATAGCCCCATCCCATGCTATTCAACCCCAAAACCACAACCCTGCCGCAGGGACAAGGCAGCACCACAACCTACTCATTATGAAAAAAACTTTGTATGTATTTCTATGGGCGTTCATTTCGCTCCTCGCCCTGCCCTCAGCAGCGCAAGTTCCCGACTATGTTCCCACCGACGGCCTCGTGGGCTGGTGGCCGTTCAACGGAAATGCGAACGATGAAAGTGGGAATGGGAATGATGGGATAGTAAATGGAGCTACTTTAACAAGCGATCGAGTCGGAATGAATGCGAAAGCATTTTTATTCGATGGCAATACCAATCACATTCAAATTCCGCCAAGTCTTACATTAAACAATTTTAATAACGCAATAACTATATCATCCTGGATATACTGTGCAGGTCAAAGCGGTGTTCCCTCATATGGTAATCAAGACCTTCAGGGTATTTTTGGACCTGCAACCTATTTGATAAATGACGGTGGATTTTTCCTTCGTTTGAACGATCCGAATTTTGATAATATCAATAATCGAAGAATACAATACGTAAATGGATTGCCGGGTGTTTCGATTACAAGTAACTCCATAGTAGACAACGATAGTTGGGAAAACATTATTTGTACTTACGACGGCAACATTTTACAGATTTACAGAAATGGTATTTTAACGGACTCTCAAATTGTAGGTGGAGGATTAACAAATAGTCTCAACACTTCAGGCAGATACTACACAATTGGATATTGTATTGATTGGTCAGCAACTACAATGACTCAACCATTTAATGGGAAATTGGACGACATCGCCATCTACAACCGCGCGCTCACTGAGCAAGAAATTCAAAACCTCTACACCGGCACCACACCCGAGCAATGCACTTCCCTCCCCTCCAACCTCCAAGAAGGCCTCGTAGGCTACTGGCCTTTCTGCGGCAACGCCAACGATGAAAGCGGCAATGGTAACGATGGCACTGTGAATGGCGCAACGTTGACGGAGGATCGGTTTGGGAATGCGAATGCGGCGTATAGTTTTGATGGAAATACTTCATTCATACAGATAAATGAAGATAGTGTTTTTAATTTATTGGATGAATCTAGTTTCGTCTGTTGGTTTAATGATAGTGTGCTTCTGAGCAATCCTGGTGGAAGGGTAGTTTCTAAATTACAAGAAGCTCTTTCTCCTCCGGCTGGTTGGGTTCTGTCCATAGACAATGTTAACCATGGAGGTGAATCGAATCAATATAAAATACGTTTTACAATTGGAGGTGTGCAACATTATTCTAGTTTAATAAACTGTCAATCTGACTGGCAATTTCTTGCAGCAACATATGATTTGGAAACAGTCAAGATTTATCTAAATCAAGATTTAATTTATTCAATTGCTCAAAGTAGCAATACCATTCTATTTAATTCACCTGTAATCATTGGGTCCTATACATATGCACAACCGAATCTAGATAATATAGAAACTTTCCCAGGTCCCCTCGACGACATCGGCATCTGGAACCGGGCCCTCACCCCCGAAGAAGTGCAAGAGCTCTACACCCTCGATGCGTGCACATTCACCGTGTATGACACAAGCTACGTAACCGTATACGACACACTCACTACCTACGAAACGGTGTACGATACACTCTACACGTACGAGACGATATACGACACCGTAACGACGTATGTAACGGTAACGGACACCTTGCTCATCGACATCACCTTCACGGGCATTGAAGGTCAGCCAAGCTGGTTGAACACGGTGACGGTATTCCCGAACCCGGCCAGCGACCACATCACCATCGACTATGGCAACTTCGCACTCCTGGCGGGTTACAACACCATCATCACCGATGCGGCAGGTGCTACGGTGTATTCAAGCACAGTGAATAGTCAGCAAGCATACATCGACATCAATGCGTGGGGCGCTGCGGGTGTGTACTTCCTGACGATCTATGATGCGGGTGGGGCGCCGGTGGCGGTGAGGCATATTGTGCTTGAGTAGGATTGTAGGAATATAGGATTATTGGATTATAGGATTATTGGATTATAGGGGCGTGCGATGGCGCGTCCCTTTTTTTTTGTTTTTTAAACACGGAGAGCACAGAGCACACGGAGGAAAAATTCTCTGTGCACTCTGTATCTCTGTGGTTTAAAATTAAAAAACTACAATCCAAATGCTGCTCAAATAATGGTGAAGATGTCATACCCGAATAAGAATTATTTTATAAACACGGAGGGTACAGAGCACACGGAGGAAAAATTCTCTGCGCGCTCTGTGTCCTCTGTGGTTTAAAATTAAAAAACTACAATCCATATGCTGCTCAAATAATGGTGAAGATGTCATACCCGAATAAGAATTATTTTATAAACAAGGAGGGTACAGTGGATACGTAGTATTCTCTTAAAATTCTCTGCGTTCTTTGCGCCTTTGCGGTTAAAACACATTTACCTTGCTCGCATGAAACACATCATCCAAACAGACCACGCCCCACTCCCCATCGGACCATACTCACAAGCCGTGAAAGCCGGCGGCATGTTGTATACCAGCGGACAAATCGCCATCAACCCTGCAACGCAAGAGTATACGCCGCTAGACGTAGAAGCTGAAACGGAACTCGTCATGCAAAACATGCAAGCGGTATTATCAGCTGCAGGCGTTGACTTTACAGCCGTGGTGAAGACTTCGATTTTCCTAGCCGACATGAACGACTTCCCGAAAGTGAATGCTGTATATGCGAAGTATTTCACCGGTGAATTCCCCGCGCGTGAGACCGTTCAAGTGGCCTGCTTGCCCAAAAGTTGCAAAGTGGAAATTTCGATGATTGCCGTGTGCGCCTAATCACGACTTACATTTGACTATGTTCCTCAAGAAAATTCTATACTACCTCGACCCGCGCAATCTGTTCAAGCGTGAGAAAGTGGATTTGAACCTGCGCTTCATGCACGGCATCAACAAGATTTCCATTCTCATGTTTTTGGTTTGCCTGATTGTGTTGTTGGTGCGCTGGATAGCGCGCTAGTCAGCGCCATACCAGAGTTTGCGCAATGTGATCAATGTCGCTGCGCACAAAATTGAGCACCGGCGCAATCGAATCCGGATTTGGTGCATTGAAGAAATACAATGCGCCACGCAAGAAATGCTGTGTGCTGTCGGTCAGAAAAAACTGAACGTTCGACGCTGCATCGCCTTCAATGTCGTACATAATGCCGTGCACATCACGTGTGGAATCACTCACCATCGTTCTGCGCAAACCAGAGGCCTTCATCTCATGCTTAGCAGCGAACCCGTAGGCATCGTTTATGAGCTCATTGAATTTATCACCCACCGATATGTACGTACAGTGAATGCGTGCATTGTATCGCGGATAGTAAATATTGAACCAACATGAATCGGCCGATTGTCTGTCGCGAAACACTTCAATCTGCGAAGCGGTCGATACTTCCATCTTCAACGGGCAAGCCGATTCGTAGCTGCGATACTGCTGCTCTGGAAGGTCAATTCGAAAGTAAGCACGTGGCTTCGGTACACTTGTCTCATCCATACCGAACCACCACCAAGCACATGCAGCGAGGAAGGCAACGAGTGCAATTCCTGCAAACTGTTTTATTCTCTTCATCGTTCCAGGATTAGTGTGGAATTGTGACCTTCACTCGCTTGATTTTACGCTTATCCGCTGCTTCTACAGACAAAGAATATCCGTTGAAGTCAACCGAGTCACCACGCTCCAGCAAGCGGCCTGATTGCTCGAGCATGAAGCCGGCCAGTGTGCTGCTGTCACCACGCTGATCTTCGAAAATCTCGCCATCGATACCGAGAATTTTATACAAGTCCACCAGGGGTGTTTTTCCTTCCACTACATACGTATAGTCGTCGAGCTTAGAATAATGCAGATCTTCTTCATCAAACTCATCTTTGATCTCTCCTACAATTTCTTCCAGAATATCTTCGAGCGTTACGAGTCCGGAGGTACCGCCATATTCATCCAC
>JBIKSC010000237.1:0-4154 GCA_044348775.1 Flavobacteriales bacterium
CTTTCGATATTCGTGGTATCGACTTCAAAGTTGAAATTATGCGCCCGGAAGAGATCAAGTCAACCTACCAATCGGCCAAGCAACGGTTCGATGCTATGGTGGCCGTTAACCCTGCTCTCGACAGTTTGCGCAAGCGTTTCAACTTGCAGATTGATTTCTGATTACCATGCGCGTCGACAAGTTTCTCTGGTGCATTCGCGTTTACAAAACCCGCTCTCTGGCTGCATCACAATGCAAACTCGAAAAGGTTTGGCTCAACAGTGCCGCTGTGAAAGCAAGCCGCGAGCTGAAAATCGGCGATGTGATAACCGTGCGAAAAGGTCCTATCCTATTTTCTTACAAGGCCCTTGCCTTCCCACGTGCACGACTGGGGGCTAAACTGGTGGCTGCTCATGCGCTCGATGTAACTGCACCGGAGGAAATGGCTAAGCTGGAAATGATACGCATGCAGTTCCGATTAGATCGAGGAAGGGGCCTTGGAAGACCAACTAAGAAAGAACGCCGCGAACTCGACGATTATACCGATTTCGATTTTGAAGAAGAATGGATGGGCGACGAGGAAACGCCTGATGAATAGCTCACAGCAGTATCTTTCGCCTCTCTATGACAGCTACGCGCCAACCTGCCATTCTCTTTATTCTCATCACTGCTCTGATAGACTCTATCAGCATAGGAATCATCATACCGGTTTTTCCCAAGCTCATCATGAGTATGGAGCAATGTGATGAAGGTAGGGCAGCCGTTGTTGGAGGTTGGCTGATGTTCTGGTTTGCCATCATGCAATTTGTAATGTCGCCCATACTGGGTAGCTTAAGCGATCGCTATGGCCGACGCCCAGTGTTGCTCCTTTCCCTATTCGGCTTTGGTATCGACTTTCTTCTATTGGCATTTGCCCCTACACTCACCTGGCTTTTTATAGGTCGCATATTGGCCGGCATTATGGGAGCCAGCTATACAACGGCCTCCGCTTATATTGCAGATATCAGTAATGACGACAATCGCTCCAAACACTTCGGTATGCTGGGGGCTGCATTCGGCATGGGATTCATCATTGGTCCTGGTGTAGGAGGCTTGCTCGCACAGTGGGGCGTGCGAGTTCCTTTCATTGCCTGCGCTGTGTTGTCGTTACTCAACTGGATGTATGGCTATTTCATTTTGCCTGAATCGCTACCTACCGATCGTCGACGCCCTTTCGAATGGAAACGCGCCAATCCGATTGGGGCTTTCATCAATATCTCAAGACATAAAACGATCATCGGTTTCTTAGTGGTTTTCTTCCTACTCTATCTTGGAGCGCAAGCTGTTATGACCAACTGGCAATACTACACGATGCTCAAGTTTGGTTGGGAGGAAAAGGCAATCGGTATATCGATCATGACCGTTGGCATTATCGTAGCGTTTGTGCAAGGTGTGCTTGTGCGCGTAGTAAATAGCAGAATTGGCAATTCAAATGCAATGCTCATCGGGCTCACTTTATACACCATAGGAATGGCAGGTTTCGGGTTGGCACCAACCGGCACGTGGATGATGATCGCTATTCTTCCCTATTGCCTGGGAGGAATTAACGGACCGGCCATCCAATCGCTGATGACCGAATCGGTGCCGGCCAATGCACAGGGAGAATTGCAAGGAATCATTACCAGTGTTCAAAGCATTACCTCCATCATAGGCCCGGTTATGATGGCCGGTATTTTCAGCCATTTCACGACATCCGGAAATACGTATTTCCCCGGCGCAGCATTCATCGCGGCATCTTTTCTGATGCTCGTGGCCTTGGCTATTGCCTGGCTGACCATTCGGAGCAAAAAGCAACAAGCCTGAAGCCATGAAACAAAAAGCTCTTTTCCTCGACCGCGACGGAGTCATCAATCACGACCCCGGCGACTATACCATGACAGCAGAAGAGTTTATCATTCTTCCAACCGTAATGGAGGCTCTGGCATTGGCCAAATCCAAAGGATACTCGATTTTTGTTATCACCAACCAAGGCGGAATTGCCAAAGGGTTGTACACCCATGAAACGGTCGCCACTATCCACGAAGTTCTGCATCGCACTTGTCAAGAATGGGGTGTTGAAATCAAACGAATCTTCTATTCCCCGCATCACCCCGAATTCGGAAATTCACTCTCGAGAAAACCGGAGCGTCTTTTAATGGAACGTGCATTGGCTCGCTATAACGTTGACCCAACAAAAAGTGTTATGATTGGTGATCGGGAACGCGATATTCAATGCGCACAGCAAGTGGGGGTTCGGGGCATTTTAATCCCAACCAACAGTCCGTTACTCGACGTTGTTCGTACACTCGAATAACAGACCTTGCACATGAGCTATGTCTTCCATAAAGGTGAATTTATAGACGATTCGGCAACGCATATTGCCAAAGACAATCGTGCCTTTCGATTTGGTGATGGGTTCTTTGAAAGTTTGCGCATTGTCAACGGTAAAGCTCTTTTCCTCGAGAGCCATTTCGCTCGAATTAAAGCTACTGCTCAAGCGCTCAAAATTCAACCAGGAGAAGATTTCTCGCTTGAATCTCTCAGATCACAAGTTCAAGAACTCTTACAACGCAATGGTATTACAGAGGGTGGACGCATGCGCATTACCTTCTATCGAAAATCCACCGGATTCTATCTGCCCAAACAAGATGAAATGACCTATTTCATCGAAGCAGAGCCTCTACCTGACAACGAATTTGTATTGAACGCGACGGGAAGACAAGTCGACATTTTCATGGACTTCAAGAAAGAAATCAATAAACTTTCCGTATTCAAAACCCTCAACTGTCAACTTTACGTGCAGGCCGCTATTTATGCCCGCGACAAAGGACTGGATGAAGCACTTGTTCAGAATAGCAAACTCTCCATCATCGAGTCCAATTCGAGTAACCTTTTCATTGTTTCCAACGGAGTGCTCTACACCCCAACACTCGAGGATGGTCCGGTGGCAGGTACTATGCGCATGAACATCATCAACCTGGCTCTTGAAAGCAAGATAAAAGTGTACGAGTGCACGCTGAACCCGCACAACTTGTTGGCCGCCGATGAAATGTTTTTGACCAATGCTGTGCGAGGTATTGAATGGGTTGTTGGCTATCGCACGAAACGCTATTTCAATGACATGTCTAAAAAGCTGATTGGTTTGCTCAACGAAAGTGCGAAATCATATGGTGTTACGCCATCATCTGCTGAGTAATTCGATAACATTTCATTAGGTCTCTTTATCATCAATTAGTTATTCGGTTTACTTTCTTTTCAGCTATTTTGGCAACCTGAAAACGTACTTAATTACCCATTATGAAAGCATACCTTCCTTGGTCAGCACGTGTTATAGTTTCTATTCTCTTCCTCGTATCTGCAGTTTCCAAAATGTTCCCGATTTGGATGTTCGAGAAACAGCTTGTCGATCTAGGTATTTGTGGTTGGTGCGATGCACCCTATTTCTCTCGTTTACTTATTGCGCTTGAAGCTGCAATTGGTATTGCAATTCTTCAACGTCACTTCCTTAAGCGCTTTGTGATTCCGGTAACTGCTTTTCTCTTGGTCGCTTTCTGCGTTCACCTTTCAATTGAGATGGTGAAACACGGCGCCATGAATGGCAATTGCGGTTGCTTTGGCCAACTTATCCCGATGACGCCACTGGAAGCGTTCATCAAAAATGTACTAACACTCGGTCTCTTGGTTTACATATATCGGACAACCGAAGAGTATGAAAAAGGTCACAATCGATTCATGGTTCCGATGTTCATTTACGCTGTATCGGCTTTTGGTATGTTCGCTTTGTTTCCATTTTGCCCTTGTGAGCCCGAAACAGAAAATACAGATGCAACGGAAGTGATCGAAGACACAAGCATGAATCAAGACACAACGGCAATAACTACCCCCATAGACTCATCATCTATAGTGGTAACTTCTCCTATTCAGGCCGATCACATTGTCGAAATAGTAGAGGCAGCTCCGGCACAAGTGAAATCTCGTTTCGCCGAATTCAAAGCCATCGGTGGTAAGAAAGTAAACCTCGATGAAGGTAAAAAGCTCGTTTGCTTTTTTGCCCCGGGTTGCGACCATTGCCGCGAAACAGCAAAAGAGCTCAAAGCACTAGCGGCGAAAATGAAACTCCCCGACACTTACATCATCTTCATGGACGAAGAAGCATT
>JBIKSC010000238.1:0-4141 GCA_044348775.1 Flavobacteriales bacterium
GTTGGAAGAACATACCAAAGGACAATCGAAGCCGGCGAAGTATGCAGTGTCGCTCAACACCGGCCTCGACGCCATTCGCGAAGTGTGCGTGGTAACGAAGGGCGACAACTACGTAGGCACCGGCGAACCGCGCTTGCGTGAGAAGCTCGGCGACATTTACAGCACCATTGGCGGTTATTACGGCGCGCCCTCATCGTCGCAACTCGAGAACGTAGCAGCCTTGCGCGCCACCTATGCAGCACAACAAGCGGCATTCGAGAAACTAAAGAACGGCGACTTGAAGAAATTCGAAGCCGAGCTGGCCAAAGGCGGAAAGCCGGCGGTGGTGATACTTTCGAAAGAAGATTTTTTGAAGGAAGATTGAGGTTGGGGTTTTTAACCACAGAGCCGCAGAGAAAAGGAGAATCCTTTTTTCTGCGGCTTTTTGTTTTGGCTATTCCAAATGTCTTCGTTTTCAATAAAATCTTAAGAGAATTTAGATACTATTCAATCATCCGACTTCCTACTCCAAACCACACCCTGTAAACCACTATCACTGATAAAGCGTAAGATTTTACTTTTATCCTTATTCAAATAAAACTTATTAGTCACAGAGGTACCGGTTCTGATTAGCTGATTTTTTCCATCAAAAACACGAACCGCCTTTTCATACACTCCATTACATAAATAACCTTGTGGAAACTCGGCTTTGGTAGCAGGATCGTCATTTATCGCAGGTGTCCAATTGCAGTCTTTCACACTATAAAAATAATCTTGACCGATATAAGTTTGACCAAACCTATTATTGTTTAATTCAAGAATTCTTTTAACTCCACCTACTTCAGAACTCCATTTTCCGAAAAACAAGTCAGGACTGAGTATAAGATTAAGTTGATATTGTGCTGATTTGCTTGTGTCTTGTTTTGAAAACGCTTTAACTGTAATCGAAGTGGCCTCTTCACTCTCGTCGATTGTTAACAGCCCATTATCTGATATTGTGGTTGTGCCAGTTAGGGATTCCAAAATTTCCCAATTAACGGTTGAGTCCGGATTACCTTCACCCTTCACAACTGCTTGTAGTTGCAAGGATTCTCCTTTAACCACCTCCTTTTCATTCGACTTTATTTTCACCTCGGTAACTTTAGAGCAACTAGTTAGAAATAAACCAAAAGAGAAAGAAAAAATCCAAATGTTTTTTAATTTTTTTTTCATTTATTCATTTATTTTATTGATTGTTCCTACTCATATGGCTTTTCGGCATGCGCCTCGTTTTTATAGTGGTTTCTGAACTCCACATACTTTTATTTTATATTTCGATGCGCTATTTCTTAGCGCAATGGTATAAACAAACCTTCTAATCGTAAAAACTCCCGAAACTCATTCATACATGCGACTAAGCCAATTTCTTTTCCGGTTATGCATACAAATATATACACCTGGGCTAAACAACCAAGGGAAACTAATACTTGAGAACTTTAGTGGAAGGTTGACATTGTAAGTGCTCTGAAACCTGCTCTAACGTAAAGCCCGAAACCGCTATCGCATACTTTAACTTCACACTCACAGCTTGCATTAGTACCAACATATGGTAACCTGATCAAAAAAATCATTATGGATAAGAACATCTCCATTTCATTAGGAAATCACTTTGAGTCGTTTATCGAGAATTGCATTCATCAAGGTCGTTATAGCAATGCAAGCGAAGTGGTGAGAGCGGGATTGCGCTTACTAGAGGAAGAAGAAGAGAAACTTGCCAACTTGAAGAAAGCTGTTCAAGAAGGCTTGGATAGCGGCATTGCAAAGAGTTTCGACCCGAATAAGCATTTGACGTCTCTCAAAAAGAGAAGGAAAAATGGCTAAGGTACATTTCTCCAAAATGGATCTGAAGAGCAAAGAACTCGAATAAATCGGCATTACGGTTTTAGCACAGTAAAATCCAAACAGGAACAAACTAGAATCCCAATTGTTTTCAACGAAAGAGAAACACGCATGAAAAAACTACTATACACCCTTATCATCGCTTTAACCTTGAATGCAAGTGCATATGCACAGATTAAACTGATTGGCGTTGCCAACAATACAGGCACCAACCCAATCGACCTGGTGCAGTGGTCGGTATTCGATGCTAATTCGGTTACAACCACACCTACTACGCTGGATGCTTATCTTTTCGCATCGTCTGCATACGACTCTTTCAATGGCAACTATTACATCGCGGGTGTTTCAGGTCAAACGACCGGATTGTATTCATACAACACGGATACGGGTGAAAGCAGTCTGGCGACAGGTTCCTTGAACACCAACATTGCTGAGTTCGACATGAGCACCGGCAAAATGTATAACCTCATCATGGAAACCGAGGGAACCATCAGCATCTACGAATATGACGTTGAATTAAATGAGGACACCTTAATCGGAACCATCTACGAAACGGGGGTTATTGGCATCGTGGCCGATGCCATCGGTTTCGATTCCAACAACGGCATTCTGTATTATGCAGGTTACACGAATGATCCTGCGCTGGCTCTCTATGCCGTGCCCGTGAGAGATGAAGTCTTTTCATTCACCCGAACCATCCTCAACACACCCGATCTCTTCACCAACCTCACCAGCCTCAATTTCGACAATGTTCAGGAGAAGTTGTTCGCTGCAAAAGACACCTATGACCAAAACGGAATTCCAAGCGGAAGAAGCATTGTAGAAATCGACCTTACCTCCGGCGATGTAATTACACTGGGTCAGCTGGTAGACTTCCCCTACTTCGTGGGCGGTTCTTCCCTCTTCGATCAAAACTCAGGCACCTTTATGCTAGTAGGCATCACAACCGACGGTATGCTGGAAATGATCGCTTTCGATACCTACACGAACACCTACACAACCGGTTTTGTGCCCGATAACGTTTCGGAAATCGCTTGCGACAACAAACAGTTCGCTCAAAATCGTTACGCTGCCATATCCGGAGTCGAGCAGCAACCAACAGTGTCGTTCAATGTATACCCCAATCCTGCATCGGATGTATTGAATCTCGAATGCACCACTGCAGAGCCGGTTCAGGTGCAAATCTTCTCTTCCATGGGTGAGCTGGTTTATGAGAAACAGAACGTTTCCGTCAACCGATTGAACATAGACATGTCCACCTTATCTGCGGGACTTTACACCGTAAATCTAACCAGTGCGAAGCAAACAGTATCGAAGAAGATATTGGTGAAATAGACTAGGTATCTTGCTAGACGACCCAGCCCCAGCGGGGCGTAACATCAATAACAGCACATAGCACACACTCCGGTTCCAAGCCCCAGCGGGGCTTCAAATCAGTAACACAACTGAACACACAGTAAGGGTCAAAGCCCCGTCGGAGCGTAATATCCATAACGGCTCAACCCGGATAGGAATAATTGGATTTATCAAAACAAACCGTGGGTAGGATTGGTGGTTGGTGTAGCGCTCAATTGAAGAAGAGAAACGCATGCTCAAACAAGAGCATTTACATCAACGAATAGCTCGACGCTTTAACAATCTTCCCACAAGGTTAAATCGATTAATTTCGCGCTCAATCCGAATGGACAGCTCTCTGTGCTTTGTGCGCTTGTAGTATTGTTCCATCTATACCAAAGCATTCGATTACAACTACTATCCAAAAAACCAAACAACCATGGCAACCGCACTCATCACAGGAGCTTCCAACGGCATCGGTCTGGAGCTAGCAAAAATTCACGCTTCAAAAGGAGATAATCTCGTGTTGGTCGCCAGAAACAAGCAAAAGTTGGATGAACTGAAGCATGAACTCGAATCAGCGCATAATATCAAGGTCTACACCATCGGTAAAGACCTTTCCTTGCCGAATGCAGCGAAGGATGTATATGATGAAACGAAACGTCAGAACATCAGCATCGACTACCTCATCAACAACGCCGGCTTTGGTGATTTCGGCATGTTTGCGGAAACCGATTGGAACAAGGAGTTGCAGATGATTAACCTGAACATCACCGCGCTGACACATTTTACGAAGCTTTACTTACAAGACATGGTAAAGCGCGGCAACGGAAAAATCATGAATGTAGCATCAACTGCTGCATTTCAACCGGGCCCAACAATGGCCGTATACTTTGCTACCAAGGCCTATGTATTGAGTTTTTCTGAGGCGGTCAACAATGAAGTGAGC
>JBIKSC010000239.1:0-4138 GCA_044348775.1 Flavobacteriales bacterium
ACACTCTCGGGTGAAGTGCCTTTCGGAAAACTTATTCATTCTTCTTCTTATGTCGACCCTTCTGCCAAGATCGGCCGTGGCGTTGTTGTTTATCCGGGTTGTGTTATCGATATGAAGGCACAATTGGAGGACAATGTGCTATTGAACGCAGGTGTTGTTATAGCGCACGATACAACCATCGGCGCTCATTCATTTCTTTCGCCCGCTGTCAAGGTGGCCGGTTTTGTTCGTGTGGGGAATTGTGTAAGTTTGGGCATTGGCACTTGCGTAGTCGATAATCTGCTGATTGCTGACTTTGTAAGAACAGGAGCCGGTGCAGTAGTAACTGAAAGTTTAATTAATCCCGGACTATACTTGGGTGTTCCGGCACGATACAAAAAGGCATAATGATTCCCTTTAATAAACCTCATCTCACGGGCAATGAGACCGCCTACATTGAAGAAGCGGTCCGGTCAGGGAAAATCTCGGGCGATGGCATGTTCACTAAAAAGTGCCATGCGTTTTTTGAGCAGAACTACGCTATGCGAAAAGCACTGCTTACTACGTCATGCACCGACGCACTCGAAATGTCGGCTATACTGGCAAATATTCAACCGGGCGATGAAGTCATTGTCCCCTCTTATACGTTTGTGAGCACAGCCAATGCGTTTGTGCTCCGCGGTGCGCACATTGTGTTCGCTGATAGTCGGGCCGATCACCCGGGTATCGATGAAGACTCTGTTGAATCACTAATTACACCGCGCACCAAGGCTATCGTTGTTGTGCACTATGCAGGAGTGGCTTGTGATATGGATAAGATAAACAGTATTGCTGAGAAGCATAATCTGTTGGTCATTGAAGATGCTGCTCAGGCCATCGACAGTTTCTACAAAGGTCGTCCGCTAGGTACCTTGGGTCACATGTCTGCTTTTTCGTTTCATGAAACTAAGAATATACAATGTGGTGAGGGTGGTTTGCTGGCGATAAATGATGTGCAATTTGTTCAGCGTGCAGAAATTATTCGCGAGAAGGGAACAAATCGTTCGGCATTTTTCCGCGGTGAGGTTGACAAATATGGTTGGGTCGATGTAGGCTCGTCCTTCTTGCCTTCCGAAATAGTTGCCGCGTTTTTATTTGCTCAACTTGAAAACATACATTCCATTCAACAGCGCAGAAAGGAAATCTGGAATCGATATCATGTTGCGCTCAAGCCCTTGGCAGATCAAGGTAAGTTGAAGTTGCCTTTTATACCTGATTTTGCGTCGAACAATGCACACATGTTTTACGTGCTCACAGAAAACCTCCATGAACGCTCTGCGCTTATTGAGCATATGAAGTCAGCCGGTTCATTTCCGGTCTTTCATTATCTATCGCTGCATAAATCTCCTTTCTATACCGACAAGCATCAAGGTGGCGATATGCCTCACTCGGACCGTTACATGGACACGCTGCTTCGTTTACCTCTCTTTGTTGACATGTCCGATGCAGAAACAGATCGGGTAATAGAATCGATTATTGGTTATTTCGCTAAGTAATGAAGCCGAATTTGCACGTTATGCTCGATGTGAACCAATCGAATTGGTACATCGAGAAGTGCATCAAATATGCCCCGGAAAAGAACGACGATTTTGTGGCATTTGGAAATTCGGTAAGGCATGCAACTCATCCGAGATTCACTGCTTCAGGTGCTAATGACGAATCTTACTCTTTATGGGCTGATAAAATTAATCGCGGAGAATACCGACAAGTCATCATCAACTATTTCGACATGCATGCAGCCGAATTGGTGAATCGTATCGAAAGATGTGATGTGGCCATCGTGTGGGTTATTTGGGGTGCCGATTTATATACACTTCCCTTGTTTTGGAACAAGCTTTATGACGGCTTCGCTGCCAAACTTTATAACGTGAGCTTGACCAACCATCTGAAGTCAATGTATAGACATTGGAAAAACAGAGTAAGAAGAGGTACACGCGATCATCGATTTTTATACAGCGCCATGCGGAAGGTAACCCACGGTGCGACACTCGTTACGCCTGATGTGGATTTGGTGAAACGCTATCTCAACAGTGTGATTAAACAAATCCCGTTGTCGTTTAGCGGAGTGGAGGATTTTAGACAGGTGGCGCTTGTGGCAAAGAACAACCGAATCCAAATCGGTAATTCGGGTGACCCGGCCAATAATCATATTGAGATGCTGCGCTTGCTGAAATCACTCAATGTACGGAACGAGATATTCATGCCTATCGCTTATGGATCGAGGAGGTATCTCGAAGTGCTACCCAATGCAGCGCATGAAATTATAGGTCAAGATCAGTTGAAACTACAAACGCAAGTGGTTCCGAAGGAGGAGTACTTTTCCCAACTCGCTTCAACCGGATTTGCTGTAATGGGACATCAGCGTCAGCAAGCATTCGCAAACCTCATTGCTTTGTTTTATTTCGGAACAAAGATTTTTTTGCGAGAAAAGAATCCGTTGCTGAAAACGTTTCGTGAGTGGGGTTTGCTCGTGTTTTCTATCGAAGGAGATTTAAGTAATGACGCACTTCGATCAACGTTAAGTGAGAGTGATCAAAAACATAATCGTGCGATTATTGAGCAGCGGTTGAATGAAGATGCAATGAAGGGGTATTATCGCGATTTGATTTTAGGACAACGTTTCAATCAGGAAAAGTAGCGAGTTAGCACGTTTTGCAAATCTTCCGGAGTGTCGATAGCCGGCGATTCAATGTCGGTCGTAGCCACATGAATTGCGTGTCCGTTTTCCAGCCATCTCAATTGCTCGAGCGATTCCGCCATTTCTAGTGAAGACGGTTGTAACGCGCATATTTCTCTGAGCTTTTCAGGAGTGTAAGCATAGAGCCCCAAGTGCTTGTAATAAGTATGATGCTCATGCCAGTGCTTGTTTTCTGCATATCGGTAAAACGGTATAGCTTGTCTGCTGAAATAAAGCGCTTGCGAATGGGCGTTTATCACCACTTTTACTTTGGATGAATCAAAAAGTGTTTGTGAGTCGGATATCTTCTTGGCCAACGTTGCAATGGATACGTGTGGCTTGGCAATCAGATTAATCAGTGAATCGAGCTGCGAAGGGTCCACAAACGGTTCATCGCCCTGCACATTGATGATGCAATCGGCATTGGAATTCAATGTTTCAAATGCTTCGAGACATCGGTCTGTTCCACTCGCGTGTTCAGAACGAGTCATTATTGCTGAACCACCAAAGCCTTCTACGTGCGAACGAATGCGCTCATCATCAGTCGCAACTACAACTTGTGAAATCGAATTGCTTAGCCGAACTTTTTCTACAACACGTTGAATCATACTTTTCCCGGCAATGTCGATGAGTGGCTTTCCCGGAAACCGGGTGCTTGCATAACGGGCTGGTATAATGGCAATGATTTTCATTCTGCAATACTACAGCGTTAAGGTGTACTGAAGCATGCTCATGCGAGGCTCTTCAATAGCTAACGGTCGAATAGAGTATTCCCGATTGAGAACATTATTCACGATAATAGCCAACCGATGCCGCCCCTTGATTTCATAGCCTACACGTAGATCAAATACGTAGTCGCCGGTAGTGTGCTCTTCACGCCATTTGATGATTCCGGGATTGAAACCTGTCGCTTCTTGAAATTCTTCTAATTGCAAGAATGCATTGTCGATGTTTTGCATGTAGCTATTGTATCGTGCACTAACACCAAGACTGTATTGCCTGTACTTCCAAAAAATATCAGCTCTCACAAGATGCTGGAGTCGATATTTAAGGATGTAATTGGTTGTGTCACTGCTGGTATTGATGTAGGTGGTATTCGGAGTCAAGTTGCTCCCTTCTTCTGCTAACCCATAATTGTAATCAGGAGTTAGTGTTATAGGGTTGGTGTATGTGTAGCCTGCCAGAAGCTGGAACTCGTGTCGACCGATGTTTCCGCCACCCATTACGGAAAATTCAGCGCCCCTAATACGCGCTTTGCCGGTATTCAAACTTTTAAACCCAAGGGTACTCTGCAGTTCGGTAATAGACTGCGCCCGGCGCCATTGACCAAACGTAAACTCAATGAAGTTTTCGTAATTCTGTTGGAATACCGCCAAATCGGCGTACCCCATGAAGTTACCGATTTTGAATCCTTGTTTAATGCCGATTTCAGCATTGTCCGAT
>JBIKSC010000240.1:0-4120 GCA_044348775.1 Flavobacteriales bacterium
CCATTTTGAGAATAACCATGTCCATGGTAGCAATTCGGTCGGCCTCCCAGTTGGGAGCATTATCAGCAATCATTTTTTCACTGTCCGATCCAAGTGCAAGCGTTCGACGGAATAACTGTTTGGTGTATTCTTCCTCATCATCGTCGGCCTTCCACAGCGGCATAAGCTCCAAATCGTTATCACTGTCTTTGACAGTCTTGAGTGTTTTCAATGCCATGCTGGAAGCAAGATCGAGGTCATCGTTCCAGAAAATACCGATTTCTTCCAACCAATCGTGCATATGCTCGAAGTTGATGAGCTCGCGTCGCAAGAAACGCAGCAAGAATTCGCGATCATGCTCAAATCCGCGCTCTTTGCTAGCCATATACTCTTTGTAGTCTTCCGATTCAATGAGCGACTTGAACATTGACCGCAATAAATCGTCGTTGTCGCGCCAGCGAATATGAATTTCTTTAGAAGCCTTGTCCAGGACTTTGCTGTTGGCCAGAATTCTTACAAGGTTGTTCGTCACAAACTTCGTATTAGGGTGCAAATCTTCCTGAGTGGGAAGCTTCTTGTTCATGCCGGCCTCAATCTTTTCTATAGCCTTCGCCTGCATCTCACCGGGCAATAACAACAGTGCTATGTAGAGGTCCCGGAAGCGGTTGAAACTTTCGAAAAGAATTTTTTCGTACTTCACCATGTCTGGTTTCTCTTCGCTGTAATAGGCGAAGATGATTTGCATGGCTTTAATTCGGATTTGGCGACGATTGAGCATAAGGATAGCGTATTCAGTTTAAAGTAAGTTACATCGTAGATTTTAACTTGGCTATTGAAGCGATTCTGGCCTCTGCCAGTTGGTTTGCCGCCAGGTAGGTCGGTATAGAATTCGTTTTCGAAATATTGAAAATATTGAGCGCCGTTTGGTATATACCTTCGGCTTGAGCCAGAGCCGCATTGCGGTTGTATCCTACAATTTCCCAGTAGCAATTGATTATACCGCCGGCATTCACCAAATAATCCGGGGCGTATAGTATTCCGCGTTTGAGCACTTCTTGTCCGTGCACTTTTTCATCTTTTAATTGATTGTTCGCCGCACCACAAACGATGCTGCATTTCAATCTGTCGAGTGTTTCGTCGTTGATGGTTGCTCCCAACGCACAGGGGCTGTATATGTCCATTGGAACATTGTACACATCCTTTGCATCGATAGCCGTCACATTGTATTTCTTCACAACGGCATTCACGCGGTCTTCATAGATATCGCAAATGGTAACGTCGGCGCCTTCCTTCACCAGGTGTTCAACGAGGTACTCGCCCACGTGACCAACGCCCTGCACAACGACTTTCTTACCTGAAAGTGAATCGTTGCCGCTCAATTCCTTTTGGCTTGCCTTCATACCCATGTAGACACCATATGCGGTCACAGGGCTCGGATCGCCGCTACCACCCAGGTATTCGGGAAGGCCCACAACGTGTTTGGTTTCGAGGCGCACATATTCCATGTCGCGGGTTGAAATACCTACATCTTCAGCGGTGATGTACTTGCCACCGCAACTGTTCACAAACTTTCCGAATCGACGCATGAGCGCTTCACTCTTCTGCTTGCGAGCATCGCCGATGATTACGGCTTTACCACCGCCTATGTTCAAACCGGCAAGTGCATTTTTATAGGTCATACCGCGCGATAGACGAAGCGCATCTGTGATGGCTTCCTCTTCGGTGCCGTAGGCCCACATGCGAGTGCCGCCTACTGCAGGACCAAGGGTAGTATTGTGAATGGCAATGATTGAACGAAGTCCTGTTTCGTTGTCTTGGCAGAATACAAGTTGTTCGTGGTTGAAGGTCGACATACGACCGGTGACAGAGGCTTCAGTAACGTTAACCGCAGCCTTTTCCATGGTTTCCATCAATAGGTAATTTTCAAATTAAAGACAGTCCGCAAATCGTTTTCGCGTGTCTTTTGAAGTGGTTTCTGTTTCCTTGTTTATTGCAAAATCTCGTCAATAGCCAAAGCCAGTTTGCGGTCGCGGTCAGTAATAACATCGCCGGCATCGTGCGTGCTCAATTCCACACGTACATAATTGTATACGTTGAACCAAGCAGGATGGTGTCCCATCTTCTCGCTAATGAATGCCACGCGGGTCATGAAGGTAAAAGCCTCTTGGAAATCCTTGAAGCGAAATTCACGTACCAGTTTGTTATCAGTCTCTTTCCACATAGGTCAGTGGTTTGATTTGTGCCGCAAATATAGCCTTTTCGACTTACAGCACACCATGGATAGCAAAAACTATACTTTGCGTTGAGTTTTGATTATTTCCACCCGCAATCGGCTAAGTGCCTCCGGGGTAATACCTAGATAAGAAGCAATATGACGCTGGGATACGCGCTGTTGCAAACTGGGATATGTAGCTATGAATTCCTGATAACGTTCGGTTGCAGTAGCGCTTAACAGCAGAAGTACACGTTTCTGCAGCACGGCAATGCGCCGCAGCAAACGATTCAACTCTATTCTCGCAAAGTCGGGATGACTGCCCATGTGTTTGTTGACAAGCTCCTCGAAGATATCAGCCCGAATAACCTGTACCTCAGAGTCTTCCAGCGCATCGATGGAAAGCACTGCAGGCGACTGCATGGCTGTTGATTGAACATCAGAAATAATCCACCCTTCGGGAGCAAACATGAAGATGTGTTCCTTTCCCTTGACGTCGATTGTAAAACTCCGCAGCAGTCCTCGTGTAACGAAATAGGCGTGTTTCGCATCATCGCCCTTCCGCTGGAGGGTATCTCCTTTCTTCACCTGAATGGTTTTCAGTTGCTCCAACAGGGCATTGAGCTCAGCCGAAACGGCATCACTATCGCCTTTGAAGTATTGAGCAAAATCCATGTAAATGCGAAATTAAACCGCCGGTGGTATTATCGGCCAAACCATCCACGATCACCCTTTTTGATCCAGTAAAACCAATCCCAATAACTTAAGTGATGGCTTCGAATGAACCCCTTTCTTGCGCCCTTGGGTATGAACAACCTCCCCCCTTTTTCAGGCTGCAAATTGTCAATACCATTCACTGCGCACTGAGGTGCAATGCCATCTTGTCGGCAGGTAACGTCGGCTCCCTTTTCATATCGGTCGCTTCCGTATTGCCACACTTCTTGAAATTTATTCCAGTCCATGCCTCCTACTCCCGGGCTTTCCGGTGCGAGTATGAGTGCCTTCCCCAAAACCACATAAGGAGCAACAGCCTCAACAAAACCAAGTGCGTAAGCATATCCCATGCTATGGCAAACTATGTCGATAGTGTCCGACATAGCATTCTCCCTGTAGGAGCTAACAAATCGCTCTCCACAGCGCCTGCCATTATCGTATCGAATCCGAAAACCTTCCTCATTGGGTTCATCATTAAAGCCCCAATTGCTGCGCCCCACCCAACCAAAGCGCGTTACGGCCCACGACCAAATGCTGCGGCCCTTGGTGCGATGCATGGAAGTAGCTACGGGGTGATGACCGTCGATATAGAGCGGTATGACCGGTTGAAAGCGGCTGATTAGCGTGTCATCGATGTCGAACCAATAGCCGGCAGGCGACATACCTCCCGGAGGAGAAACGGTGTAGATCTCGTTCGACGTTGTCATCGAATCAAGATGTAATCCACGATAGCCATTCGAGAATATAAGATATCGATTCTGCGCATGGGTGGACCATACTGAGAAGAATAGACAAGTTATTAGGATACGTCTAATTGCCATATTGATAAAACAAACCTTCTGCAAACCCGGTCCAGAGACAAGCCTTTTGTCCGCTTGATTTCAACCCATTATTTATCCAAGTATTGCATGTATGTATCATGCTGTATCGACCATGCGCATCGTAGTATCGATCGTGATCGAAATTGACCCCGGCCAAGAGTGGTTGCAACATGATACGATTACCATATTCATCGGCAATTAAAGATCTGTCAATGTAGTTGCACAAACGGTTGTATTGATTGCGAGTAAACGACAACCGAATAATGGGCCTGTCGGTGGGCAAATCATAATAATAAGACGCGTGAATGCCCGCTGTACCTAACCCTGTCGCCGCTGCAACTGCCGTGCTAACAGTAAGGTCGGCCCAGGTGGGTGTATTCATGTAAAAATTCTT
>JBIKSC010000241.1:0-4118 GCA_044348775.1 Flavobacteriales bacterium
TACAAGCTACAAACAACTCTCTGGATTACGTCTGGAACAACGGTTCCACTGGTCCAAGCATAACTGTAAATGAGCCGGGTAATTATTATGCAACAGCCACATCCGCGTTAGGTTGCACAGCACTCACCAATTCCATACCTGTAGCGCTAGGCAACGCCCCCACAGCCAGTATTCTATCAGAAAGCATTGTAGAAAGCTGCAGCGGTGAACCCATCACCCTAACGGCGAGCTCAGGCAGCAATTATTCCTGGAGCAACGGTGCAACCGGTCAATCTATTAGCTTGAACAGCTCCGGAAGCTATACTGTAACTGTCACATCATCGTGCGGCCAAGCCACATCAGAGCCCGTTTTGGTGAGCTTCATTAGCGCGCCGAGCACGTTGGGCATTAACGACGCTACTGTTTCCCCGAACTCAAGCGCAACATTGAGCAATTCCGGTATTGCCAACACGAATTGGTATGCAAATGCCAATGACATAACGCCCATTGCCACAGGAAGCACGTTTACAACGCCCGTCCTGACACAAACCACCAGCTATTGGGTTGAGACGTTCAATACCGGTGAAATAAACAACGAAACAGGAGGTAAACTGGACTGGACACAAAATAATGATGGACAGTATCAGACGAACTCAACCTACTATTTGATCTTTGATGCACATCGCGACTTCATTCTAAAAACGGTCAAAGTTTATGCAGATGGTGACGGTGACCGCACCATTGCCGTAGTTGATGGCGCCGGAAATACCATCACCAGCGGAACTTTCAATATTCCCAATGGTGTATCTGTTGTCCAGTTAAACTTTTTCATTCCTGAGGGTCAGGGATATGGCCTGCGACTTGTGGGCAACAATCCGCTGCTTTGGCGCGATAAAAACTTGCCCACTCCATTCGCCTATCCATTCCAAATCGGCAACCTCGCCACTATTACTAATACCAATTTGACCGGTGCCGACACCGACAATTACTACTACTATTTTTATGACTGGCAGGCGGAAACACCTGTAACCGTTTGTTACAGCGACCGCACTGAAGTGTTAGCGCAGGTAAGCAGCCAACAGTCTATCGAAGGCTGCACTGACCCGGCAGCCTGTAATTTCGACCCAACAGCCACCCTCGAAAACGGACTATGCACGTACCCCGGCTGCACAGAACCCTTGGCCTGCAATTACAATCCACTTGCTGGATGCAATGATGGTTCTTGCATCGATGAAAACACGAACACCCCCATTATTTGGGAAGACGATTTTTCAAATCCTTCCACATGGAGTATCGCTCATGACGGTACATTTAACTCTGACTTTGAAATCGGCATTGGCCTCGTAAGTGACGGTCAATATGGAACTCCTGCTATTGAAAGCACAACAGCCTTCAATGGATATGCACTATACAACTCCGATGGTTTTAACAACCAAGCAGGTGTTGCATACGAGCAAGCTCATATAACAACTGCATTCCCAATCGACTGCAGCGGCTCCACGAATTTGGTTCTGGAATTCCAAACACAGTATAGAAGATTCAATGACGAGCAAACCTGGCTCATCGTGAGCACCGATGGCACCTTCCCAACGCTGGATGACCCTCTGATGGATATTTCCGGTATGCCCGGCGTTTATCGGGTATGGGAAGATGGCGAGCTTACACAGGGCGTTTCACCCGGAAACCCTACGACCCGACAATTCAACATCAGCGCTATCGCAGGGAATGCTCCTCAGGTATGGGTAAGATTCCATTTCACCGGTATCTGGGGCTATGCCTGGTATATCGATGATGTAATCATTCGCGAGCAGCTTCCATTCGACGCGAAGCTGGACGACAATCGTTTGACATACTCTGCTACGAACGCGCAATTTGGGAGAATTCCGGTTACTCAAGTTCCGCAAACATTCCAAATGACGGGTACCCTGTATAATGAAGGATATAATGCATTGACAAACCTCGATCTATCCGTAAACATTACCAATACTACAACCGGCGCGGTAATCTATAATCAGGAAGTGGAGCAAGTATCGGCTCTTCTATCTGAATCTGCCATTACGTATGATGAAACCATAAGCCTTGCTTCACCTCTGAATGAGGGAATGTATACTGCAACCATCAGTGTGTTGCATGATGCCTGCGACGGCAATATGACAGACAACACATACACGCATTACTTCGAAGTTACAGAAGGGACATACTCCGTTGATGGCATTGGCATCTATCCTCCCGAAGCCACCATTTTAAGTGCCCTTGGTACAAACAGCTTCACCGATAATGCCGACGAGTTGGTACTCTTGACCTATTATGAAGTTACCGAAACGGAGGCTGCTTATGGCGTTGAAATAGCGCTTGCTGCATCAACTGTTGCCGGAGGAGAAATTCTTGTTATGATGCACGACACACTTGATGTCTTCGCTGATGTAATTGACAACGCTTTTGCTTTCAGTAACATGTACACCTTAACAGAAGCTGACATTGCTGCCGGCACCGTATTTATTCCGTTCGATGCCCCCGTTAACCTGAATCCCAATGGTTACTACGCATCAGCAGCACTCTTTAGCAATGGCAATGCAAATGACATCCTTATTCAGGACGATTTGTCTGTAGTGCAAGAAGGCATGGTGAGTTTAATATACTTACCTTCAGATGGCGCTATTTACACCAACGGAAACGCCTTTGCCATTCGTCTGCTGTTTGAATCCGCTATTCAGATTTTCGGCTGTACCGATCCTTCGGCATGCAATTACAATCCAATTGCAAACAATGAAAATGGTACCTGTACCTATCCCGGATGCACCGACTTTTTCGCTTGCAACTTCAATCCATCAGCAGGTTGTAATGATGGCATGTGTACCTACCCGGGTTGTACAGACATGAATGCCTGCAACTATGATTTCTTTGCAGGCTGTGATGACGGAAGCTGCATAACGATTAACACCCCTTGCAACGATGGCAACCCAAATACATATGGCGATGTAATTTCAGCCAACTGTTTTTGCACAGGAACACCGTTTAACTACGGTGCAATCCAGACGGCAGACAATAGCTATTGCCCGGGTGAAGTGACGGTTCCCTTGCTTTGCAGCGCCCCTTTCAACATCCCCAATTACAATGCACAATGGTACTATGTGGACGGCAACGTATCGTGCCCATCCGGTTCATCAACAGCAGGCTGGAGCCCGCTTGTAGGAGCCAATACACTTAACTATGCGCCTGAATCCTTTGCCGGCTCACGCACATTTGCCTGTTTTATAACACCTGTTGCGTTAAATGTCCCCGCATCATGGGCTTCCGGCTGCGTTACCTATACGTACTTCAACTTCAATGCGCAGGCTATTGTTGGAAATCCGAACGTTACCCCATTCTCAAACTTCACCTATGCTGTGAATCCTGTTGCCGGTAATTCTTATACTTGGGACGTAACGAATGGAGCTATAATCAACGGACAGAATACGAATGCGATAGAAGTTATATGGGGTCAAAACGGACCGTATCAAATATCACTGACGGAAAGCAATGGCATTTGTGAAAGCACCAGTGTATTGCTTGTGTCGGATGCCAATTGTACCCTATCGGTGAATGTTTTTGCTGCAAATGGCAATACATTCTGTTCAGGTGCTGAAGCTCAGCTGCAAACAACCACTGACGCTACCTCACCGACCTACCAGTGGTATTTCAATGGACAGGAAATTCCATCTTCCAACGTCTCTTCACTCACAATCAGTGAACCCGGCACCTATCAAGTTATGATTATCCAAGACGCATGTTCTTCGGTATCACAAACACTGTCGATGACTGAATACCCCGCGGCAAACACACCTATTATCGAGGTGAGTACCTCGGGCGTAGGATGCCTCACTTCGGGTGCGCAACTCAGCTTAAACACCGCCGGTTTCGAATCAATTGTGTGGAGCACAGGAGCGACCACCGAGGTCATTACGGTGACAACTTCAGGAACCTATTCTGCCAACATCATCGATGCGAACGGATGCTCCACTTCATCATTGCCAATAGAACTGAACCTCGCTCTTGAGCCTTCTGTACCTATTTGCCTAGTTACCGTGAATGAAAGCAATAACAATCAGATTATCTGGGAACCTCTTTTCTCAGAGGTAACTTCCGAGTATCGCATATAC
>JBIKSC010000242.1:0-4112 GCA_044348775.1 Flavobacteriales bacterium
CCGGCAAAGCTGGAAGCTTTCGGCTCGAACTCGTCCATTTTCACCAGTGAGTAATAGCCAACCGTTATAACACGCCTTTCCGGATGCGCCCTGAATAGGCGCAGCCACTCTTGGTCCTTCAAATTCTGAACACGCTTGGGGTCTCCAAAAGTGCGAAACTGTTTGAGGTAAATTCCTTTTAAGCTGGTGAGTTCTTTTAAGACACGCTTAGCGCACTGGTCGAGGCTCTCTTGCTCTTTCAACAAGTCGCCGGGAAGGGCCGTTTGTTTTCGAGGGAGTTTTTTGTCATTTCCTGCATGTTTTTGTTCAATAAGCAAAACTTTGAGTTTTTTCTCATCAAATCCAAATACAACACAGTCTACAGAAACGTCCATCATGAATTAAAGGGTGTAGTGATTTTGCTCGGCTAAGATAAGCGTGTAGAGTTGTTTATAAAATGGCTTTTGTAAACGAATGGCTTTTCTCGTTTCCGCTCCAACTTGCTTGTATGAATATGAAGAAATTCTCCATTCTTTTCTTAGCCTTGTTTTGGTGCTCAGCACTCGTTTCGCGGGCAGCTACGGTCGATACTCTGTCGGTCTACAGCAAGGCCATGCAAAAGGAAACCCGCTGCGTGGTCATAGTTCCCAAAGGGGCTGACGCTAATGCACTGCCTGTCCTTTATTTATTACATGGATTAGGGGGCGATCATCATTCATGGCTTCAAATTAAGCCGGAGCTTCCTAGGCTGGCCGATGAGATGCAGATGTTGATTGTTTGTCCCAATGGCGGTGTTCGCAGTTGGTATCTCGATAGCCCGATAGATTCGTCTTTTCGCTACGAAACGTACATGATTCATGAGCTCATCCCCTATATCGATTCGCATTTTAGTACAGTCAAAACTCGCGAGGGTAGGGCCATAGCAGGGTTGAGCATGGGGGGGCATGGTAGTCTGTTCTTGGCTATTCGCCACTCGGAGGTGTTTGGGGCGGCTTGCTCCACCAGCGGTAGTGTTGATCTTCTTAAAAAGACGTTCTCCTGGAAGTACAAGGAAATGATATTGGGCGATACGATTTGTTGCAAAGAGAACTGGGTGAGTAATTCAGTAATGACGATTGCAGATGAATTACAGCCTGGACAACTGGCTATACATATTGATTGTGGCACCGAGGATGATTTATACATGCCCAATAAGAGATTACATGAGAAATGGGGAGCTATGGGCATTGAACACGCATATATAGAAGGTCCGGGGAGGCATGACGCCGCCTATTGGAACAGGAGTATCGATTCAATTCTTCTATTCGTTCAACGATTTTTCGAGAAAAAATAATTTTAAGTAAAAACACTGTTTTCTCCTTTATTTATCTACATTGCGTACTTTTTACAATAAGTCGGAAGCAGTTTAAATAGACAAACCAAATCCAACCACGATGACACAACCATCAACTACACAAACGGCCAAGGGAGCTTTAGGCACATTGGTCACGGTATTCTTTTTTTGGGGCTTTATAGCAGCGGGCAACAATGTATTCATTCCGTTCTGCAAGCACTTTTTTAACCTGGATCAGTTCCAAAGTCAGCTCATAGACTTTGCTTTTTACCTGGCCTACTATGTTGGTGCTTTGGGGCTTTTTATTTACGGTAATCTGTCGGGTCTCGATTTGGTCGGCAAGTGGGGGTACAAGAAAAGTATCGTTTATGGATTGCTCTTCTCTGCTTTGGGAGCACTTGCCATGATCCTCGCGGTCAATGGGAATAGTTTCCCGGGTATGTTGCTCGGTCTTTTCATCGTAGCACTTGGCTTTTCGCTGCAGCAAACTGCAGCACAGCCATTGGCCATTTCACTGGGCGACCCGCTGACAGGAGCGACCCGTGTGAATTTGGGTGGTGGTGTTAACTCCTTCGGAACGACCATCGGTCCGCTGGTGGTTGCACTTGCTTTGTTTGGCAGTGCTCAGGCTGTGAGTGATGCTGAAATCAATAGCCTGCCTTTGGGTAAGGTCATTAACTTATATGTTTTCGTCGGATTGCTATTCGTTGGTGCAGCGGCATTATTTGGATTCTCTAAGAAAGTACCTGCAGGCATTATACTGGAAAAGCCCGAGCCGGCTAAGAAGGCGATGGCGAGCATGCTCATTATTACCGGATTGTTAGTAATGGCTTTCGTTCCCGTGTTCTCAAGCTATCGTTCTGTAGAAGCCATGCAAATAGCCGACTATGAGCAGCAAATTTCTATTTACAAAGAGCAACTCATTGGAGCAACAGAGTACAATACGGCAGAAATCAATAACAACATCGAATACAACCAAACTATGATTACTGAACTGAAGGAGCCTCTCGAAAAGATGCGCCTTACCTGGTTAATCGTGGCATTGGCTGTAATCGTTGTTGCTTTGCCTGTGAATAATGCCCTTGCAAAAAAGAATGCGACCGGCTGGGGTGCTATGCAGTTTCCGCAGCTTGTTCTGGGTATGCTGGCTATATTTATTTACGTGGGTGTTGAAGTTGCCATGGGATCAAACCTGGCTGAGCTTCTGAAGCAACCCGAGTTTGGCGGATTTCAGTCTTCGCAAACAGCACCCTTCATCGCGATGTTCTGGGGTAGTCTTATGATTGGCCGCTGGACAGGTGCCATCGGAGCATTTGATTTTACTCCTTCAACCAAGAAGCTACTCAAGTTTGCTGTGCCTCTTCTTGCATTGGGAGTTGTTCTGCTATTTACCTATTTGGCTGGTCACGATGTAGCGCCACTGAAGTGGTATGTGCTCTGTGTGCTGGTTCAGATTGGTGCTGCTTATATCAGCAATGATAATCCGGCGCGCACACTGCTATACTTCGGGATTTTCGGAATGATTGCACTTACAGTTGGAACGCTCGCCACGGGCATGGTTGCGGTGTACGCAATCTTGTGCGGTGGTCTGGCCTGCTCCATCATGTGGCCTTCCATCTTCACGCTATCTATTGCCGGTTTGGGTAAATACACCTCACAGGGTTCAGCCTTCTTAATTATGATGATTTTGGGTGGTTCTATTATTCCACCTATTCAAGGAAAACTGGCCGACGTAATCGGTATTCACCCGAGCTACGGCATAGCGGTTATCTGCTTTGCTTACCTCACTTGGTTTGCATTTAAGGTGAATCGTATTCTGAAAGCACAGGGGATTGATGTGGATGGTGTGAGCGGCGGTGGGCATTAATTTTTTAATCGAAGGAAAACCTTAGTGTACAAAATACACTTACATTTGAGGCCGAATTTTTTTGCAAGGAAATTCGGTAATAGAAACAAACCATGAATACTCAAAAAATGAAAATAGGCGTTCTGACGAGCGGGGGAGATGCTCCTGGTATGAACGCAGCCATTCGTGCTGTAGTTCGTACATGTGTATACCGCAATATCGAAGTAGAAGGTATCTTTCAAGGATACCAAGGCATGATAGAAGGTGATTTTAAGAAGTTGAACGAACGTTCTGTAGCACGCATTCTCGGTCGTGGTGGTACCATTCTCAAGAGCTCGCGCAGCAAAGAATTCATGACGAAGGAAGGTCGCCAGAAGGCCTATGAGAATATGAAGAAGCATGGTGTGAACGCGCTCATCACCATTGGAGGTAATGGCACATTCACCGGTGCACATGTGTTCTTTGAAGAATTCGGAATCCCTGTAATGGGAGTGCCGGGATCAATCGACAACGACCTCTTCGGCAGCGATCACTGCATCGGGTTTGATACTGCGACCAACACAGTGGTAGATGCCGTAGATAAAATTCGTGATACAGCTACTTCACACAATCGCCTCTTCTTTGTGGAAGTGATGGGACGCAACAGTGGATTCATTGCTTTGAAGGCAGGTATTGCAACAGGCGCAATTGCGATCGTGCTTCCCGAAGACGAAATGAGCATCGATGATTTAGTGGCTACGCTGCGCGAAAGTGAAGAGAGCGGCAAGTCGAGCTCTATCGTGCTCGTTGCTGAAGGGAGCAAGAGCGGCGGTGCCTATGAGATAGCTAAGAAAGTAACAGAGAAATACAGTGAATATGAAACACGCGTATCGGTACTCGGACACCTGCAACGTGGGGGTGCTCCTTCTTGCTACGATCGTGTGATGGCCTCACGGATGGGTGTGGCCGCGGTAG
>JBIKSC010000243.1:0-4111 GCA_044348775.1 Flavobacteriales bacterium
ACTCCTGGCCGGGCAATATCCGTCAACTAAAAAACATCACCGAGCAAATCAACGTGCTGGAGCAAGACCGTTTGATTACAGCTGAAACACTCGCTTATTATTTGCCACACGAAGACTTCGGTAATCGCAGCATGGTAGTAGCAGGCAACACTTCAACCCAAAACAACTTCTCGGAAAGAGAAATTTTGTACAAGGTCCTTTTCGACATGAAAAACGACCTGAACGATCTTAAAAAACTTGTTGGCGGACTGATGCAATCGGGAGTTGATTTTGCGCATGATGCCGGCAATGCTGAGTTGATTCAGCGCGTTTTCGCCAGCGACAATCAACCGGTGGTAGGTACACACAACACCACCTCAACCGGATTGATACGCCTGCCTCAGACAGCCGAGCCGATCATTGAAGTCGAAGAAACCCTATCGCTTCAGAACTCCGAGCGCGAGCTCATAGAAAAGGCACTTAAAAAACACCGCAACAAGCGCAAATACGCCGCGGAAGAGCTAGGCATTTCGGAGCGAACCCTTTACCGTAAAATCAAGGAGTATAATCTTTCTTAATCATGCGCCCTTCTTTTTTCCTCCTAGCTCTGTCATTGTCACTCCTTGCAGGATGCGGCATCTACTCCTTTACAGGCGGACAGTTCAGTGGGGCGAAAACTTTCTCAGTAGATTACTTCAAGCCCCAGTCGGCTATGGTAACTCCGCTCTATGCACAGCGTTTTACCGAGTCGTTGAAAGACTTGCTGTTAGCACAGAGTCCATTGCGAATCGCTGAGAAAAATGGCGAGCTCACTTACTCGGGAACGGTGGTCGACTACAGAACAGCACCGGTTGCAATTCAATCAGGCGCCGCTGAAACAGCTTCACTCAACCGCCTCACCATCACGGTTAAGGTGAAATATGACAATAGTCTGGAACCCGAATTAAGTTTTGAAAAGACTTTTTCCAAGTTTGCCGATTATGATGCGAATCAAGATTTGTTTACTATTGAAGAAAGTTTGTGGTCGCTCATCAACGAGCAACTCACACAAGAGATATACAATGCCAGCGTAGGTAACTGGTAAACCGAACATGCGCAAGGAAGAACTGCATAATGCATTGATGCATCCGGAAAGCCTTTCCGAGGAACAGCTTGTGGAGTTGAGAGACACTGTAGCGCGTTTTCCTTTTTTCGGTGCTGCGCAAATTGCATTAACACGCGCCTTCAAAGCTCGCGCCGATGTTCGGTTCACCGATCAGTTGTCGCAGGCCGCTATCTATACCGGACATAGAGCCTCATTGTATCATCGCCTCAAGGGCATCAATACTACTCAACCCGCATCTCCTCTACCCGACGTTCCCTCTGTCGCTCCTGTGGCTACTCCAGCTAAAACAGCAGAAGAAACCACACTGGCCTCGCTTATTTTAGAAAATGAAGTAGCGCCGCTAACGGAGCATGCCCCGGAAACAATGATTATCCCGGAGACCGGATCTATTACTGAGATTGAGAACGCAGATGAGCCAATCGAAATCGCGGAATCGGGAACTGAAGCCCCAATTGATATTGCGCCGGCATTGAAGCTCAGCGAGCTCGAACCTCTGGAAGCTCAGTTTTTGGTAAATGCTGTAAGCACTTCCATTGAGATGGAAGTACAGCCAGAACATAGTACAGAGCAACACATGCCACTGCCCGATGCCGATTTGGAGCCGGACGACGAAAACTCTTATGCTGCGTTGATTTACAGACGGGCTCAACGCAAGCGCCTCCTTCCGGAAGAAAGGGCAAGCGAACCTATACAGCCAGGGGAAGACTCAGAGGCAGAGGATAATTTGCCTGCTTTTCAATCGACTCCCCTTTCACATGGTGTTCAACGCATTCGCTCTACCGACTCAAAGCAACATCAGCGCGATTTGGTTGACCGCTTTATAAACACTGAACCTCAAATAGCACGTGGAAAAGCGGGAGATTATCCAACCGGGAACCTAGCCAAAGACAGCCTGGAAGAAGATTACAGTATGGTTACCGAAACAATAGCCATTCTATTCGCCAAACAGGGCAAATTGGATAAGGCCCGCAAAGCTTTCCGCAAATTGATGGAACAACATCCGGAAAAAAGTATTTACTTTGCAACCCAATTAAAAAATTTAGAACACTTTAAAAAGTAATATCATGGCATCGTTCATCGTCATTCTAATTGTAATTATTGCTCTGTTGCTGGCACTCGTAGTGTTGGTACAAAACCCGAAAGGCGGTGGATTGGCCGTAGGTTTTCAAGGTACAACCCAGGTAGGTGGTGTGCAACGCACAGCCGATTTCCTCGAAAAGGCTACTTGGTATTTGGGTATTGCCCTCTTCGTTCTTTGTTTGATTTCTGCTCGCTGGTATACTAGTTCGAGCATCAGCGAAGGCGGTTCAGAGCCAGCAGCTACCGAGCAAACTACTGAGCAACCTGCAGAGCAAGCTCCTGCAGAGGGACAGTAATAGAAAAATAGGATTTACTCCGAAAAATGTCAGTGTGTCGCTTACACTGACATTTTTTTTGTCCATATCTGACAAAATTTTCCATATCAGGCCTTGGCATAAAAGGTGACAACCGCGCATTCGCAATTCAAAAAATCAATTAACCGATTAAATATTTTCATCATGTCAGTTAACGTAAAACCCCTTGCAGACCGCGTGCTCGTTGAAGCCAGCCCTGCAGAAACAACCACCGCCAGCGGAATCATCATTCCCGACACAGCGAAAGAAAAACCACAACGCGGAAAAGTTGTAGCGGTAGGTGCCGGCAAGAAAGATGAGCCCATGACCGTAAAGGAAGGTGATACCGTGTTGTACGGAAAGTACTCAGGCACGGAGATTACCGTAGATGGCAAAGAATACCTCATCATGCGTGAGGCCGATATCTACGCAATCGTGTAGTATTCAAATCAAGTCAACAATCATTTGAAATAAGAATAAACCATGGCAAAAGAAATAACCTTTAATACCCAGGCCCGCGAAAAGCTGAAAGCAGGTGTAGACGCATTGGCCAATGCAGTGAAAGTGACACTCGGTCCGAAAGGCCGCAATGTGGTCATCGATAAAAAATTCGGAGCACCGCATATCACGAAAGACGGCGTATCAGTTGCGAAAGAAATCGAACTGAAAGATCCTATTGAAAACATGGGCGCTCAGATGCTGAAGGAAGTGGCAAGCAAAACTGCAGATATCGCAGGTGATGGCACCACTACTGCGACCGTTTTGGCTCAAGCTATTGTTACTGCCGGATTGAAAAACGTAGCCAGCGGAGCCAATCCAATGGATCTGAAACGCGGTATCGACAAGGCTGTTGAAGCCGTTGTTGCCGACTTGAAGAAAATTTCCCGCACAGTTGGCAATGACAATGATAAAATCAAACAAGTAGGATCTATCTCAGCCAACAACGACGAAGCAATCGGAACGCTCATTGCCGATGCTATGACCAAAGTGGGAACGGAGGGTGTTATCACCGTCGAAGAAGCGAAAGGAACCGAAACCGAAGTGAAGACCGTGGAAGGTATGCAATTCGATCGCGGTTATTTGTCTCCTTACTTCGTTACGAATGCTGAGAATATGGAAGCAGACCTGGACAATGCTTTCATCCTTATCTACGATAAGAAAGTGAGCACAATGAAAGAACTTCTTCCGGTGCTTGAGAAAACAGCTCAGACAGGTCGTCCGTTGCTCATCATCGCAGAAGATGTGGATGGCGAAGCGCTGGCAACACTCGTTGTAAATAAAATTCGCGGTGCGCTGAAAGTGGCTGCTGTTAAGGCTCCAGGCTTCGGTGATCGTCGTAAGGCTATGTTGCAAGACATTGCCATTCTCACCGGTGGTCAAGTAATCAGCGAGGAAACAGGCTTGAAACTCGAAAATGCTACGTTGGAAGATTTAGGTCGTGCGGAAAAAATCACCGTTGACAAAGACAATACGACAATCGTAAACGGCACAGGTAGTAAGGAAGCGATTCAAGCACGTATTGGTGAAATCAAGGCTCAAATCGACAAGACAACTTCAGACTACGATCGCGAAAAATTGCAAGAGCGTCTTGCCAAGTTGGCCGGCGGTGTTGCAGTGCTCTACATCGGTGCTGCTACTGAAGTAGAAATGAAAG
>JBIKSC010000244.1:0-4094 GCA_044348775.1 Flavobacteriales bacterium
CTGGACTGGTGCCTGCAATTCATGAAAGTGAGATTGTAAGCATTACCACCAGAGAAGAGTTACCCAACGGCATTTATCTCATCACGCTTTCTACTCCGGAAGGAAGAGTAACAGAGAAATTCCTTGTAGCGAGATAGGATTAAAAATTCAAGACCAACTGCTCAGGCAATAGGGTAAACGACATGCGGTGGTGTTCGCAGGCTCCATGCGAGCGAATGGCCTCGCGATGATCGGCTGTAGGATAGCCCTTGTTCTTTTTCCAGGCATAGACCTCATACTTCGCGTGCAGGGTTTCCATGATTTCATCGCGATGCGTTTTCGCCAAAATTGAGGCCGCCGCTATCGACCGATAGATGCTGTCACCTTTAATAATGCACGCGTGCTTTATTTCCGGATATGCCTTGAAACGATTGCCGTCAATCAATAATAACTCGGGCCGTTCTTTCAATTGATCGACGGCTCTGTGCATGGCCAAAAACGAAGCATTGAGAATATTGATTTCATCGATTTCTTGCTCCGACACGATGCCAACAGCCCAGGCCAATGCCTTCTCCTCAATGATGGGGCGCAACAGCTCTCTGTGTTTCTCACTCAATTTTTTGGAATCATTGAGCAAAGGATGATCAAAACGTGGGGGAAGAATAACAGCCGCTGCCACAACAGGACCCGCCAGGCAACCTCGACCGGCCTCATCACAACCGGCCTCCAACATACCCTTTTGATGATATTTCTTCAACTCGCTCATTTCTGAGAAACCGTCATTTCGATTACGCGCCAAAAGCGCTCAGCTGATTGATCCCAATCGAAGGAAGAGGCACGCTTCAGACCCAATTCTATGCACTGATTTCGCAAGGATTCATCACTACTAATGCGCTCCATCGCCTTTGCAATTTCTTCCACGCTAAAAGGATCGACCAACACAGCGGCATCACCTGCCACCTCCGGCATCGCTGTAACGTTTGAGGTGATGACCGGAACACCGCTTTGAAAGGCCTCTACAATGGGCACTCCAAAGCCCTCGAAATAGCTCACATAAACCAGCGCCAACGCTCCACCCAACACATTACACAGTTGCGCCTGTTCCAGATGCCCGGTGAAGATCACATCAGCGCCAAATTGCATCTCCTGAAGTGTCGTATCGAGCAATTCATTCTTCCAAAACCGTCGCCCAACCGTTACCAACTTCACCTTTCTTCCCGAGTTCAATCTGAATTGATCATACGCCAACAAGAGACGCTGCAAATTTTTGCGCGGATGAATAGAACTGATGAAAACGAAATAAGGCTCCCCTTGCGTTAGACTATTTCTTGCGTCTGCGCGCTCCCTTTCGCTTATAACACGATAGGCTTGCTGCGCAGCATTGCACACAACGTGGACGTTGGAAGGATCCATTGAATAGTGCGCAACAATGTCGTTTTTACTGAACTCACTTACCGTAATTATTGAATCAGCCTTCGCGGCAAACAAAGGTGTTTGACTCCGCAAATAGCGGGCAATGTGGGCAGGTAAGTCTTGCGGATAATGCTCAAAATTCAAGTCATGAAGCACAACAATTTGCTTGCAGTTGGTGCGCAATGAGAGCATCATGTCGGGAGATACAAATATGTCTGCCCCAATTTGCCGCAGCTTGCGAGGCACCATCCAATTGTACCACAAACGAAACAACCAAGGGTGTCTTGCCTGCGGCATAACAACATGGGCGTGCACATTAGGAGCAAATACGAAAGCCGGATCGAATGGCCTGTCAAATAGGAAGTGAAACTCATGCTCCGGATGGGCGCGAACAACTCTTGAGATAATTTCATGCGTGAACCAACCAATGCCGTCGAGCTTTCCTCGTAGCAATAATCTCGTATTCACCGCAATCTTCATGTGCCGAAATTAAACCTTGTACTACAAAAAAAGGCCGCCCTAAGGCAGCCTTCCATATTGTTACCGAAAGAATGCTGTTACAGACGAACAGTACCCTTGTGACGACGCTCGCTTGATACAGACAATTTCTTACGACCTCTCTTACGACGAGCTGCCAGCACCGCGCGACCTTTAACAGTAGACATGCGCTTGCGAAAGCCGTGCTTGTTACGACGCTTGGTATTCGATGGTTGGTAGGTACGCTTACTCATGAGTCAATTTTTTAAACGATTTTACACAATTATCCCTTTTCGGGGGCGCAAATATAGTCTGCCTAATTCATTTTTCAAGCTAACAGCGGATTTTTTTCACTTGCCATGATCACATTCACTGATAATCAGTCGTTTTACTAAAAACCAAGGTCCTCCTTTCTTATTCTTTGGGTGAACTCTACAGGTACCGTTTTAGTTACCAAAAAAGCCTTTGCTGTTACGACACCCTTCCCCTCAATCACCAATTCCTTCTTGAATACCAATCCAATTGCTCCTCCCACGAGTTTGGGAATACTGGATGGCTCTGCAGTGCAGGTAAGTTTTAACCGCATCTTTTCTTCGCCATTCAGAACTGCCAATGAAGGAAGTTGTACTTTACCCAGGCAGGTGCCCTCCAGGAAAAGGTCGACTTCCGACTGCATCAAGGTAATCTTGTATGGATTAGGATTGTATAGCTCCACATCAAACTCGCAAGAAACTCCTTGTGCATTAAAACTCGTAAAACGCGTATCCTTTACACCCTTGAACTCTACGTCACGATATAGTCTGCATCCTTGCAATGTTAGGATTAAGAGCAACAATAACCCGTATCCTCTTTTCAGTACCATTATGACTGAGCGAAATAGTGATGGAAATACGGGATGGTTTCGATGCCTTTGAAGTAGTTGAATACCCCGTAATGCTCATTGGGTGAATGCAAAGCATCGCTATCCAATCCAAATCCCATCAATACAGTCTTTACACCAAGCTCCTTCTCGAACAAAGCAACAATCGGAATAGATCCGCCGCCACGAGTTGGTATTGGTTTCTGGCCATACGTCTTTAGCATTGCATCGCTCGCAGCCTTGTATGCTTTGGAGTCGGTTGGCGTTACAACCGGCTCACCACCGTGGTGCGGACGTACTTCAACTCGCACACCTTTCGGAGCGATTTTTTCAAAATGTTGCTGGAACAGATTCGTAATCTCATCGCTCACCTGATTGGGCACAAGTCGCATCGAAATTTTCGCAAACGCCTTCGATGGCAAAACAGTCTTTGCTCCTTCGCCTATATATCCTCCCCAAATTCCATTGCAGTCTAATGTTGGGCGAATTCCGGTGCGCTCAATCGTGCTATAACCCTTCTCTCCCCATACCTCATCGATCTCCAAGTCGCGCTTGTATGCTTCAACATCGAATGGAGCTTTGTTCAGCTCCTCGCGCTCAGCGGCCGACAACTCCTGCACTTTGTCGTAGAAACCGGGAATGGTAATGTGGTTGTTTTCGTCGTGCATGCTAGCAACCATCTTCGCCAGTATGTTGATCGGATTGCACACTGCACCTCCGTAAACACCGCTGTGCAAATCTCGGTTAGGGCCTGTCACCTCCACTTCGAGGTAACTCAATCCGCGCAGACCACAATCGATAGAAGGCGTATCGTTTGCAATGATCGAAGTATCGCTGATCAGAATAACATCGCTCTTGAGTCGCTCTTTGTTTGCCTTCACAAACGGACCCAAGTTATTGCTTCCGCATTCCTCTTCACCCTCTATCATGAACTTGATATTGCAGGGCAGTGAATCGGTCTTCATCATAGCTTCGAAAGCTTTCACATGCGAAAACATTTGACCCTTGTCGTCGCATGAACCTCTTGCGAAAATGGCTCCTTCAGGATGAATATCCGTTTTACGAATAGTCGGCTCAAACGGTGGTGTATGCCACAACTCAAACGGATCGGCCGGCTGCACATCGTAGTGACCATAAACCAAAACAGTTGGCAAAGAAGCATCAATCAACCTCTCGCCATACACAATAGGATGGCCATTGGTGGCACAAACCTCTACGTTGTCGGCACCCGCGTTGCGTAAGTGCTCTGCAACCTTATCAGCGCAGCGCGCTACATCGGCGGTATATTTTGGGTCAGCACTTACGCTCGGGATGCGCAGTAATTCGAAGAGTTCGTCCAGAAAGCGTTGCTTGTTTTCCTGAATGT
>JBIKSC010000245.1:0-4057 GCA_044348775.1 Flavobacteriales bacterium
TCCCTGGGAACAGTTTTCATATTTCTATTCGGCCTTCTTTTGGTTTTGCGTCCCATTCGAAAAACATTCGATGAAACCGACATGGAAATCGAAGGCGCAGAAGAAAAAGTAAAAGAAGCACTAAGCGCGAAGGCTGAATTTCTATCCAACATGAGCCACGAGGTCAGAACTCCGCTTAACGGGGTTATCGGGATGAGCGAGTTGTTGCTTCAGAGCAAATTGGACGATGAGCAGCGCGCGTGTGCTCGGAACATACACAACAGTGCCATCCATCTGCTTGATCTATTAAACAATGTTCTGGATGTAGCCAAACTGCAATCCGGCAAAATGGAACTGCATAAGGATCGTTTTAATCTTTCCGACTGCATAGAACAGGTCATTGACTTATTGAAGCCACTAGCCCATGGAAAGAAAATAGAATTGATGAGTGACTTCGGAAGGGAAGTTCCATTGGAACTCATTAGCGACGAACACCGCATTCGGCAGATACTCATGAACTTGGTAAACAATGCAATCAAGTTCACGGAAAAAGGAGAAGTCGTCATTAAAACCGAATTGGTTAACACTGAAAATGGATTTGCTCAGATACAATTAAGTGTAAGAGACACCGGTATCGGAATAGCTTCTGATAAGCTCGATAAAATTTTTGATTCATTTTACCAAGTCGATTCATCCTTTCAAAAGAAATACAGTGGGTCAGGATTAGGGTTAGCCATTTGTCAAAATTTAGCCAACGAATTAGGCAGTCGCATTAAAGTACAAAGCACGCAAGGCCAAGGTTCAATCTTTTCAATGAGTATCATAGCGGAAGTATCCGGTATTGAGCACAAGGAAAAAGTACAGGCGCTAGAAGGCATGAGTGCGTTAGTTGTGGACGACAATACTACCAATCTCAAAATTTTGGTAAAACAACTTTCTGGTTGGGGTATTCAAGTTACACCATTCAATAGTCCTCAGTTAGTCACCGACATCATGTCGAATCTCAACAAATTTGATTTTGTGATTTTGGACATGCAAATGCCGGAGCTTGATGGTCATTCCGTTGCTAAAACGATTCGATCCAAATTCTCTATTCAAGAATTACCTATCATCGTATTGTCATCCTTAGGAGAGCATATGATGACGGATCAAGAAAACCTGTACAATGCATTTTTGACAAAACCCGTCAAGCAATCTAAGTTGCTTGATACTATAATTGATGTAATGAAGGTGAGCCCCGTTCAGAGAGCTAAACTCACCATGCAAAGTGGAAACAGTGATGTTCTTGGACAGAAATCGAATCTTAAGATTCTTCTTGCTCAGGACAATGACTTGTCGCGCGCGGTGACTGCAAAGACACTTGAGCTACTAGGTCATAAATACATTACAGCTTTTTCAGGAAAGGAGGTTATCGAAAAATCGCGACGTGATGAATATGATTTGATTTTAATGGATGTCAGGGAAAACGATGTTGATGGCATTGAGACCACGCGTCAATTAAAGCGCATCGTAGATCAGGAATCGATGCCGATAATTATTGGATTAAGCAACGACCAGAAAAAGGACAAGGCACAATGCATGAATGCGGGCATGGATGACATCCTTGAGAAGCCGATGAATGCAGATACACTCCGTGAAAAAATCAATTACTGGATTATTCAGGGATAATAATCGCAACGACTCCTCACGAATTTTTCTAAATCACTTTTACCATGTTACCATATCTGAAAGTGTAAACATGAAGAAGAAGCATTCAATCGTTTACGTTTTCTGTATCCTCATCACTTTTCTCAACTACAGGTCAACCGCGCAGAGCGACAGCATCGACTTTAAGCGTAGACAAACTATAGCGTGGACCGCAAGTATGACAACAGCCGGTATCAGCTACGTCATGCTGAATGAACTGTGGTACAAAAACTATCCACGTACGCGCCTTCATTCTTTCAACGACAATAGTGAATGGCTCCAGGTAGATAAAGTGGGGCACGTGTTTACGTCGTATACGCTATCGCGATATCTAACCGATTTGTATTCGTGGTCGCAACCATCTGGTCGTGATAGATGGCGTGGTATATCAACGAGCTTTCTCTACATGACAAGCATTGAGCTTCTAGATGGTCGAAGTGCGGAATGGGGATTTTCCTGGGGTGATATGTTGGCAAACACAAGTGGAATTTTCGCATTCGCCGCGCAAGATTTTTTTTGGAATGAGCAACGCATCGTATTGAAATTTTCATACACACCTTCATCATTTGCAACGTTGAATGAATCAACACTTGGTCGTAATTTTCAACAACGCATATTGAAAGACTACAATGCACAAACGTATTGGGCTTCATTCAACATACACAAATTTCTCGCTACTGACGCGACTTTCCCGAGGTGGTTGAATATTGCAATAGGATATGGCGCAACGAAAATGACAAGTGCAAATTTCACTGTTGATGATGTTAATAATTTTCAACGCGAGCGTGAATTCTACTTTTCATTTGATGCAGATTTGGAACGTGTTCGATGGAAGAAAAAATGGATGAAGCGAACAGCGAAAATTTTAAGCTTCATAAAAATTCCCGGACCCACTTTTGAAATTCGTGATAATGGAAAAATAAAATTTCACGGATTGTTTTTTTGAAGACCTGAACATAAATCGAAGTGAGAAATTGAAATGGGAGTTTATCGAGTGACAGAGATAACGCATGCCTCACCCAAAAGTTGGGAAGATGCAACAGCTAAAGTGGTGGAAGAGGCAATGGCTCGTTTCAATAGTGTAAGTTCGGTATATGTTCAAGACCAGACCGCAAGAGTATTGAATGGTAAAGTGAATGAGTTTTGCGTTACGGCCAAGGTCACTTATGAAATTGTAAATCACAAATCAACCGTTACAAATATGAAAACAAAGTCAAAATCACACGCTGCCCCAAAGGCCGTGAAGAAGGCTGCTGCCAAGAAGGCTGCTCCGAAGAAGAAAGCTGCTGCTAAGAAAGCTGCTCCAAAGAAGAAGGCTGCTGCTCCTAAGAAAGCTGCTGCTAAGAAGGCTGCTCCTAAGAAGGCTGCTGCTCCTAAGAAGGCTGCTGCTAAGAAGGCTGCTCCTAAGAAGGCTGCTGCTAAGAAGGCTGCTGCTCCTAAGAAAGCTGCTGCTCCTAAGAAGGCTGCTGCTAAGAAGTAATATTCTTCGCAACGAAAATGAAAACCCCGCTTTGCGGGGTTTTTTGTTTTCAGAAAGTACGATAACAACTTTCGCGTCTTCTACTTCTGCAATTTGATGTAGACAGGCAAATGATCTGAGTATCCGCCCTTGTATGAATCACCGGCGTAAGATCTGCTGGGGCGAGCGACGCCATCCTTGTCACGAAAAAGAATCTTCTCGTTGCGCAATACCCCTGACGCTTGCGCATCAACATGCCAGCCCTTGGTTTTCATGAAACCGCTGGACGTAATCATTTGATCCAACGCTCCCCACTCACCCTTATAGAAATATGAGCCATTCCCTTCGGCATGTATTGCATACATCTGGTTGTACAAAGGAGACGAAGGTTGGTCATTTGCGCCTAGGACCTCATAGATACTCTTGTCGTTGGGGTGATCATTGAAGTCGCCCATGATTAGAATTTTCGCATTCGCATTTTCTGAAAGCACCTTATCAATCTTCGACTTCAACAGGGCTGCAACTGCCAATCTATTCGGCTCGCTTTCGGTTTGTCCACCGCTTCGACTCGGCCAATGGTTCACAAAAAAGTGAATCGTCTCACCATCCAACTTTCCCTGCGCATGCAAGATGTCGCGCGTGTTTGGATCTTTCGGATCGGGCAAAGCAATCGTATAATATTCGAATCGCACATCTTTCAATTTCGATGCATCATACAATGCTGCCGCATCGATACCACGCTCATCCGGACTGTCGGCATGGATAATTTCATAGCGCCCCTTTTTAGGAGAAGCATTCAATGCAGGCTCGCGCACCAAATCGAGGAGCACCGCTTTATTTTCTATTTCACACAATCCTATAAACAGAGGTAGCTCACCCGGAAGCAAATCAATAACCTCAGAAATACGCGAAAGCTTTTCACTGTAGCGAGCA
>JBIKSC010000246.1:0-4035 GCA_044348775.1 Flavobacteriales bacterium
AACAAATTGCCTTTTTCATACTAGTGTTATTTATTTAAAGTTCATCTATAACTTGAAGTGATTCTTCATCTTTCAAATACTCCTCAATATCTTCTGCATCGATGTCGTCCCAACTTATGACTGACTGGCCCTTCGAAGGTTTAAAGTCATTGATCGACTTGGGTAACTTTTTCGTTGCAACGGTATCGGGTACCAGGGTGTCGTCGACGATAAATTCTTCATACACCGATTCGTCAAACTCGATTTCTTCCAAATCTTCAAACTCGAGTTGCGACTGTTCTAGCTGCTGCGAAAAAGTTACGGCCTCCTCTTTTTCCGTAACTACCAAAAACACAACACCTGCCAAGACAGCTGCAGCCGCAACCGACAACCAAATTCGCACTGTTCTGCCATTGGGACCTTCTTGAAGCTTTGGATGAATCTCCTGCTCAAGCTTCGCCGCCTGCCCCTCGAAGTATCCGGGCGGTGTTTCAAAAGGGTTGTTCAGAGCCGACTCCAAACGAATCTGTTGCGACTCAAAAAATCCTTCCGGTACCTGAAGCGCATCCTCTGAACGCTCCAAGTGTTGGAGCATTTCATCGCTGAAGCGAGCGTCGTTATGGGTGTCTTCTTCTTTCATTTTTCTGTCAGGTAAGCTTCAATTTTATGAACCGCATGGTGGTAGCTTGCCTTCAAGGCTCCCACACTGGTGCCGGTTATCTCAGCCATTTCTTCGTAACTCAAGTCATCATAATATCGCATCAAAAACACGGCCTTCTGCTTCTCCGGCAATAGCGCTATTGCTGTTTGCAATTTTGCCTGAATTTCATCGCCTGAAAAAAGCACATCCGATTGCAATGCACTTCCAAGCGCCTGTTCCATCTGGCTTGCGTCAACGCTCATCAAGCGCTTGGAGCCTCTCAGGAAAGAGATGCATTCGTTGTGGGCTATGCGGTAAAGCCAAGTCGATAATTTTGATTCTCCTCTGAAACTGTCGATGGCCTTCCAAGCCTTCACAAATACTATTTGCGAAACATCATCGGCATCTTCATGGCTCAGCACCATGCGGCGTACGTAGAAGTAAATTGGGCGTTGATATTGACGAATAAACTGAGATACTCCGGCATTCCTGCGCAGAGGGTCTTGCAGCATATCCAACAATTCGCGATCCGTCATATCGGGTCAGACGTTATCGGAGTGCTTTCGGTTTAATGAGACTACCACTTTCTTGCGTTGAGCACTGTTTTGGTGAGCAACAGAAATGTGAAGATCAATGCCAGGAAATAAACCACATCGCGGCTATCGATGAGTCCGCGGCTGAGCGAATTGTAATGTGCCTGCATGCCCAAGTTGAGAATCAGGCTGTCTGCAGCTCCGAGTAACTCAAAGGAAGCAATGGAAGAAAAGCCTGTATACATGAAGAAGCAAAGCATGGCAGCTACCAAAAAACTCACAATTTGATTGTTCGTTATGCATGAAGCAAAAATGCCAATGGCCACATAACCGGCTGCTAACAGCAACAATCCGATGTAGGAACCCCAGGTGCCACCGCTGTCGATATTTCCTGCAGGGTCGCCCAATGAATATACCGTGAAGTAGTAAACCAACGTCGGCACAATGGCAATGACCACTAATAGAAATCCGGCGAGGTACTTCGCTCCTATGATCTGCGCATCGGTAATTGGTTTGGTCAGTAATAACTCAATAGTTCCCGTGCGCTTTTCCTCCGCAAACGAGCGCATGGTTATGGCCGGTATCAAAAACATCAATACCCACGGAGAGATAAAAAAGAGCGGCTCAATAGAAGCGAATCCACTTTGCAAGATGTTGAAGTCGCCATCAAAAATCCACAAGAAGAGTCCGGTGATAAGCAGAAACACGGCCACCACAACATAACCAATGAGGGAGCTTAAAAACGATCTGATTTCTTTGAGCAGCAGAGCTTTCATACAACAATCTATGGGTGGGCTAAATTAGTGCTGTGTTGGGTTCTTTGCTGTGCGTTTGCGATAAACAAATAGAGCGGCCCCTACCAAAAAGAAGAGCACCGCAATCACTTCGGCTTGTGTAGCTTGAATGCCTAGTAGGTCAAACTTATTATTGACGCGAATCTTCTCAATGAAAAAGCGTTCGATTCCATTCAACATCAAATAAGAAGCGAACATCAATCCCGGAATCGTAAGTCGCTTGCGTATCATCCACAAGAAGATGAAAATACCCGTGGCCATTATCGTTTCATATACAGGTGTTGGGAAAACCATTGGGTCTAAGTGCGTGCAATAACCATCAAAGCAAGGTACACTTGGATCGGTTATCGGCAGCACGTTGGTATCGTTGAGTTGTCCGAGGTATTGCGGGTAATTGACATCGTAGTTCACGTTGTTTGGGTAGTCGTAGGCCCACATCCAATCAGGAAGCCATGAAAGCCATCCCGGTTTAGGAGCGGTGTTAGCAATACCCCAATCCCCATCACCACTCACTTGGCAACCTATACGACCGATTCCGTAGCCTAAAATCATGGCCGGCCCGGCTGCATCCGATAAGTGCCAGCCACTAACACCTTTTGAACGCGCATACAACAGCACCCCTACGGACCCGAGAATAAGACCACCATAGACTGTTAGGCCACTGATGAAGCTATTGAATGAAGGATGCTGAAAGAACTCAACCAATTCGCGCGGATTTTCCAACAGGTGAAAAAGCTTGGCTCCCAGTATTCCGAAGAATGCTGCGGCAAAGGTGAAATTGCCGGTTAGATGATGCGGATACACATCGATTTCTTCGCGCAATGGCTCGGGCAACTGTTCCTTTTTATACTCCCAGTATCGCCAGCCACCCATGACTGCCATCATACCTAAACCCATCAACCAGCTGCCATCCCATGAAAAAAGAAACTGTTGTGGATTAGAACCTGAAGCGAACAGTTCACTTCCGTTGATGGCTAGGTAGATGAACTTCCAACCCATGATGAACCCCATGAGAGCGCTAGTACCTACCTCCACCCAATCAGGTTTTCCCCCCTTCACAATCAGTTTCTTAGTAGGCTTAAAATGACCTTCTTTCGCTTTTCTCTTCAGTTCCTGTCCCCATAGATAACTGGCGACAACAAAAGCAAGGGCCACAAAGAATCCAAAGCTGTTGAGCAAACGAGTCCAGCCCCAATCAATGCCGAATAAATCGAGAAGTGCATGGTAGATAGTCGGATACATAAAAGAGGCGATTTGATTGAAACCCCAAATGAAAGGCGAACAACGACGTTTATAAGAGCCTTGTTCATTGAAAATTTCAACATCAGGTTAGAAATGCCAAAATTTACCTACATTAGGCTTGCTTGAAAGTAGAATTTGCCGCGTGCATCATGCGGACAGTCCTGCATTCAGAGCCAGGGAATTGAAGTTCTGTTGTTTCACCTTAAACCTTAACCATGGATAATTCTCGCGAGTCAACACGTAACATCGTTCAGGAACTCATGAACGAAGTCATTGAACAAGGCTTTCACGAACTGGTGAGCAGGCCCCAAGAATCCACAAGGCTAAATATTCTCATTCAATCGGCGAGCAACAAACTAGGCGAGCAATTGCACCGCATTGATCATCATGAATTTCGGGAAGGCAGCAAAGAACTTCAAGAATATTGGAGTTCAATTACCACAGCTGTCGAAAAGGAAAGCCTCGAAATGCTAACCGAAATTCAACGCATTAAGCAGCAATACAACCCGCGATTAAAGCGAATCTAACTCTCCTATTGCTTCACAAATGACTGCGTGAAACGCTGTTCACCGAAAAGGTATGCAACGGTGTAGTTTCCAGCAGCGAGTTCGGAAATGTTGACACATGTCTTAGTGCCATTAACCTGAATGCGCTGAACGCATTGACCATTAGCGCCGAGAATTGAGCACTCCCCTCCTTCGAGCAGTCCTTCGAGAATCAATTCATCGTTCGCAGGATTTGGATACAGCATGATGGTTGGTTCGTTCGTTGATGTAACGTTATTGGGGGATGCCGGCTGATAAACGCGAACGTAATCGACAAGCATGCTTGAAGGGAAAGGCGTTGT